>NZ_JBIVLI010000012.1:0-279178 GCF_044751205.1 Streptomyces sp. NPDC088732 | reverse complement strand
CTGGGGGTACCCCCAGGTGCGGTGCATCGCAAGGCGGAGAGTCGTCCTCGTAGTGGGCTACTCGGACGATTCGACAACGCAGCGAGGTGCCGTGCCTGGGGGCACCTCCCAGCGAAGCTGGGGGAGCGTCGCGGGACAGGCGAGACTTTCGAAACACGCCCTAGGTGTATTGATCACGAGCGTTGTTGACATCTGCGGGGTCTTGATCACGGCGAAGACCTCCGGTGTGGTGGAGCTGTCTAGGACTGCACCGCACCGGAGGTCTTCGTGTCCCACCGTAATGCCCGCCTGACCGTGCACGGCAGGCGGCTGCTGGTTGAACGGGTCTGCTCGGGCCGACCGGTCGCTCATGTCGCGGCCGAGATGGGTATATCGCGCGCAACGGCTCACAAGTGGGTCCGGCGCTGGCGGGCCGAGGGCGATGCCGGCCTGTACGACCGTACGAGCAGGCCTCACACCGTCCCGCACCGCACACCGGCCGCTATGGAGGCCCGGGTCTGTCACCTGCGGACCACTCGCAAGCTCGGTCCGGCACGGATCGGGCCGATTCTCGGGATGCCGGCCTCGACGGTGCACCGGATCCTGACCCGGCACGGCATGCACCGGCTGGCCTGGATGGACCGACCCACCGGCGAGCCGATCCGCCGCTATGAACGGACCCGGCCGGGCGAGCTGGTCCATGTCGACATCAAGAAGCTGGGCAACATCCCGGACGGGGGCGGCTGGCGCACCGTGGGCAGGACCGCGGGGGACCGGAACCGGCAAGCCACCACCAACCAGCGGCAGAACTGCAAGCCGGTGATCGGCTACAGCTACATCCACTCCGCCGTCGACGACCACTCCCGCCTGGCCTACAGCGAGGTCCTGCCCGACGAGGGCCAGCACACCGCCATCGCCTTCTGGCAACGGGCGAACGCGTTCTTCCAGACACACGGCATCACCGTCGAACGGGTCCTGACCGACAACGGCGCCTGCTACAAGTCCAAGCTCTTCTCCCAGAACCTCACCGCCACCGGCATCGTGCACAAGAAGATCCGGCCCTACCGGCCACAAACGAACGGCAAGGTCGAACGCTTCAACCGCACCCTGCTCGACGACTGGGCCTACCTGCGGCCCTACACCTCAAACGCAGAGCGCACCAAAGCCCTGGCAGACTTCCTCCACACCTACAACCACCATCGCTGCCACACCGCACTCGGAGGCAAGCCCCCGATCAGCCGCGTCAACAACGCTCCGGGCCAATACACCTAGGCCCTGACCCGGGCGAACGCCGGCCCGGTCAGCCTGCGTCCTGCGCGGCGGGCTGCTCCGCGGGGCGGCGGAACATCCGCGTCGCGGTGATCTCGCCGTGCACCGGCTCGGACTCCGGGTCCTGCTGCGGCAGTCCGGGGCGCAGGTGCTCCTCGACGCTGATGTACTTCAGGCCCGCCCGCAGGTCGGCGTCATTGCGCAGCCGGACCACCAGCGGGAACTCCGCGAGCGCGGTGGTGTCGAACAGGCCGGTGGTGTAGATCAGCTGGACCCCGAGCGCGTCGGCGACGGCGCGCTGCAACTCCAGCAGGTACGTGGCGTTGGCGCGGCCGATGGGGTTGTCCAGGAAGAGCGTGCCCGCGTGCCGGTGCCGGTCGCGGCCGCGGTCGTTGCTCCGCAGGGCCGCCATGGTGCAGTAGAGCGCGATGGCCGCGGTGAGCAGCTGGCCGCCGGAGAAGACGTCGCCCATCTGCCCGACAGGCACGCGCTCGGCGCGCAGCACGGCGTCCGGCTTGAGGATCTCCACGGCCACGCCCTTGGGCTCCAGCGCCGCGGCGACCGCGCTCAGCAGCAGGGACATCCCGTCACGCCGCAGATCGGAGTTCTTGCGGACGGCGGCGCGGGTGGCCTCGTCGATCACCGCGCCGAGCCGCTCGCCCAGCACGGCGTGGTCCGGGTCCTCGAAGCGGATGCGCAGGAACTCCTGCCCCGACCACTCCCCCAGGCCCTCCGGCAGCCGGGACAGCCGCTGCGCGGAGCGCAGGGTCGCCAGCGAGGACTCCACAAGGCCCCGCAGCCGGTCCACGATGCTGTCGCGGTTGCGCTCCAACTGCTCCAGCTCGTCGGTCAGTACGCGCAGCCGCGGCTCGAACGCCGTGTGCCACGCCGCCGCGTGCTCCGGCAGCGCCGAGGCCGGCAGTTCCCGGATCTGCTGCCGGGCGGGGGTCCTGACCTGCTCGTAGCGGGCCGCGTTGGCGTGCCGTACGAGGACGTCGCCCGCCTCGCGCAACTGCGCCTCGGCGCCGGACAGGTCGGCGGCGCAGCCGCGCAGACCGCGGCGAGCCTCGGCGGCGGCAATCCTGGCCTCCTCCAGGGAGCCGGAGTACGGCTCGGGCTCGTCGTCCTCCTCGTCCGCCGAGCGGTCGCCGTCGCGGAGCAGGTCGCGCAGGAGCGCGGCCAGTTCGTCGAAGCCACTCGCCGCGTCCTCGGCGCCGCGGTGCGCGCGGACGAGGTCGCCGTGGGCGGCACGGGCCACCTCCAGCGCCTCGGTGCGCGCGGCGAGTTCGACGTTGGCGCCGCGCAGCAGTTCCTGGGCGTGCTCGGCGTCGCGGGGCTCCAGTTCCCCGGGCAGCCCGGTGTGCGCCTCGCCGTCCGCGGGGGCGTGCCGCTCCGCCTCGCCGCGCAGCCGGCCCAGTTGTTCGCTGGCGGTGGCGGCCCGCGAGTCCAGGGTGCCGACGAGCTGTTCGGCACGGGCGGCGGCGGCCTGCCGGGACGGGCCGTCGGCGCCGTCCGGTCCCTCCAGCAACTGGGCGGCGCGGGTGCGGACCTTGTTGCTCAGGCGCTCCAGCTCGGTGAGGGCCGACTGCTCGCTGCTCTCGGCCCGTGCCTGCTCCGCGCGCAGGTCCGCGCCGACGCCGACCTTCTCGTACAGCTGCGAGGCCGCGCGGTACGCCTCGCGCAGCGCGGGCAGCGCCCCGGCCGGGCCCTCGGCGTCCCGTTCGCCGTCCGCGGCCGCCTCGTCGGGGGCGCCGGTGATCTCGGCGCGCTCGGCGCGCAGGACGCGGGCGGTGCGGCGGGCGTCGTCCGCGGCGCGCTGGGCGGCGCGGCGGTCCTCGTCGGCGGCGCGGGCCCGCTGCAGGCACGCCTCGGCGCGGGTCTCCGCCTCGGCGGCGTCCTCGGCCAGTTCGCGGGTCCGGCGCTGCCAGGTGGCGCGTTCGCGCAGCCGGAACGCCAGGCCGGCCAGGGCGTCGGCCGCGCGGCGGGCCAGCTGGGCCGCCTCCTGCCGCTCGTCGCGCAGCCGGGTCGCCTCGGCGGCGGCCTCGTCGGCCTCCACGCGCCGGCCGCGGGCCTCGGTGAGGTCGTCGCGGGCGGTCCCCGCGGTCGTCCGGGCGGTCTCCACCGACTCGGCGAGTTCGCCGAGTCGGCCCGGCGGGCAGCCGTCCCGCCACGACGACAGCCGGGCGGCGAGGGTACGGTCCTCGGCCAGCCGGGCGGCCAGGCCCCGGATGTCCTCCTCGCGGGCGCCGGCCCGCGCGCGCAGCGTCCGGCGCTCGCCGTCGGCGGCCAGCTCGTCGTGCATCGCCGGGTTGGGCGGCACGAGGAAGACCTCCGGCTCGGGACCGGCGGGGGCGGGCGGCGCGAGGAGCGCGGCGGAGGTGCCGACCGCCACCGTGGAGCGGGGCAGCAGTGCCGCCTGCCCCAGCACCTCGCGGGCGCGTGCGTGGGTGCCCGGGTCCGTGACGACGACGCCGTCCACCAGCTCCGGCCGGGCGGCGAGCACCGCGGCGTGGTCCACCGGGTCGACGGCCTGGGCGAGGTAGCGCCAGCCCGGGAGGGCGGGGATGCCGTGCTCCCCCAGGTACTCGACGGTGGCCAGCACGTCCGCGCTGGGCGGCAGCAGACCGCCGTCGCCGAGGGCGGCCAGGATGCGGGCGTCGTCGGCGGCGGCGGTGCGCAGGTCGAACAGCTGGCGCTCGGCGGACGCGACGGCGCCCTCCAGCATCTCCCGCAACGACTCGGCGAAGCCGTCGAGTTCGGCGGCGCTCAGCGGGCCGTCCGCGGGGTCGCGCGGTACGGAGTCCTCCGGGGCGGGGCGGCGTGCGCCGGTGGCCTGCGAGGGGATCGCGGCGGCCGGTTCACCGGCGGAACGGCCGCCGTCCGCGGCCGGCGGCAGGCTCAGCAGTTCCACGAGACGCGGCTCGGCGGCCAGGGCGTCGGCGACCCGCGTCTCGGCGGCGAGGGCCGTCTCGGCGGCCGCGAGGGCGTCCGCGGCGCGGGCGGCGGCGAGTTCGGCACGGGACTCCGCGGCGGCGGCCACCCGGGCGAGGTCCCCGGTACGGCGAGCGGCCTCACGGGCCGCCTCGGCGGCGCCCGCGGCGGCCTTCTCGGCGTCGGAGGCCTCCAGCGCGGCGCGCGCCGGGTCGGCGTCGGGGGCGGAGTCGTCGAGCCATCCGGCACGGACTGCCTCGGTCGTCTCCTGCTCCACCTCGGCGAGGCGCTGCGCCAGGTGACCGGACTCGCTGCGGGCACGCTGGGCGGCGGTCGCCGCGTCGGTGGCGTCGCGATGCGCCGCCTCGGAGCGCGCCTGCAACTCCGCGGACCGCTCCTCCTCCGCGTCGGCGCGCTCGTCGGCGGTGTCGGCGGCCGCGTGCAGGGCCCGCACCAGGTCGCCCGCGGCCTTGGTCCGGGCGGCGAGCGCGGGCGCGGCGTCGCGTTCGGCCTCGCGGATGGCGGCGGTGACGCGTGCGAGGCGGTCGGCGGCGGCGCGGTGCCGCAGCACGATCTCGGCGGCCTGCCAGGCGGACTGGAGCGTGCGGGCGTCGCCCAGTTCACGGCGCAGTGCCGCGGCGCTCTTCTCGCCGACGGCGAGCGCCAGCGAGGCGTGCCGGTAGGCGAGTTCGGCGGCGATCAGGGAGCCGCGGCCCCGGGCGGCGTCGGCGTCGGTGACGGTGTGCGCGGCCTGGGCCGTCTCCTGGGCGAGGTCGGCGGCCCGGCCGCGTTCCTCGTGGGCGCGGGCCGACAGCCGCCGGGCCAGGCTCCGCGTACGGCGCTCGGACTGGGCGTGCACGGCGCGGGCCCGGTCGCGGGCGGCCGCGGCGTCCACGATGCGGCCGAGGAGTTCCAGGGAACCCGCGGTGAAGTCGCGTTCCGCGGTGAGTTCGGCGCGGCGGCCGAGCTTCCCGGCGAAGCCGTGCACGAGGTCGGCGAGCCCGTCGGTGTCGCGGGTGTCGGTGACGGCCCGCAGCAGCAGATCGGTGAAGTCGGAGTCCTTCTTGACCGCGAACAGACCGGCCGCCTCGCCCTCGTCCGCGTTCATCTCCCGCTGGTAGCGGAAGAGTTCCGGGTCGAGGCCGAGCAGCCCCAGGTGCTCGTTCCAGCGGTCGTGGATCTCCTCCCACACCACGTCCAGGTGCGGGTAGAAGCGGCCGGCGTCGGTGAGGGCGTCGCGGAAGCCCTTCATCGTCCGGCGGCGGCCCCGGGCACCCGAGGTGCCCTCGGCGGACGGCCGCACCGCGGTGGACTCGGCGAAGGGCAGCGAGTCCAGGCTCAGACCGGGACCGGGGCGGAAGGAGTACCAGGCCTCGGCGAACCGCCGCGGGTCGGAGGAGACCTGGCGGCCCCGCCACTCGCTGACCTTGCCGACCACGACCAGTTCGCCGGTGACGGTGTGCTGCCACTCCAGCGCGACATGCCCGCAGTCGTCCGCGAGCAGGAACTTGCGGAGCACGCCCGAGCTGGCGCCGCCCAGGGTGTTGCGGTGGCCCGGCAGCATGACCGAGAAGATCAGCTTCAGCAGGACCGACTTGCCGCCGCCGTTCTCCAGGAAGAGCACGCCCGCGGGCGCCGGTCGGCGAGGCGGCCCGGCCGGCTCCTCCTCGAAGAACTCCGCCTGGGCGGGGGCGGGCTGGGGCACGGGCTCGCCCACGCCGCGCAGATCCAGCACGGTGTCGGCGTAGCGTGCGCCGGCAGGCCCGATCGAGTAGAGGCGGACCCGGGACAGCTCGTACATGGCGGACTCTCGTGGTGGTGGTCAGGGATCGGGGACGGGGGCGACGGGGGTCGGTGTGCGGGACAGGGCGGGGTCGGGGGCGGGGCTCAGGAGTGGAAGGGCAGGCCCGCACCGGCGACGAGGTCCAGGTCCTCGTCGTCCTCGGGCGGCAGCAGCGCGGCGGAGCCGTCGGCCACCGGGACGATGCCCAGGTCCAGGAGCTCCGCCATCGCCGCGCTCCCGGCCATGTCGCGGACCTGCAACTGGTAGCGGGCGGTCGTGCGGAAGGTGCCGCCGGACTCGTCGCCCGTGCGCTGCAGGAAGCCGGAGTCGACGAGGAACGCCACCGCCTTGCCGACGATGCCGGTCGTGGAACCGGCGAGCCGGCGGGCGTCCTTGGTCGCGCCGGTCGAGCTGCGGCGCACATAGACGCGCCAGGCGGCCTCCAGGCCGGGGGCGTCGCTGGCCGGGTCGGTGTTCTCGCCGAGCTCCTCGGCGCGCTGCTCCAGCCGGCGGCAGGCCTGGCGCAGGAAGCCGTCGATGCCGTTGACGGTGACCCGGCCGATGTAGGCGTCGTCGGCCAGGTCCTCCGGACGGGGGAACGCCATGGCGGCGGTGGCCAGATGGGCCAGGCCGTGCAGGAAGCGGTCCCCGGCGTCGGACGCGGCTCGGCGCGAGTAGTCCCCTATGCGGACGGCGAAGACCGAGTCCTCACCGGCGGCCATCGCCATGCCCGCGCGGGGCGATACCTCGAGCACGACGAGACCGAGCCCGGTGGCGACGGCGTCGGCGAGCCGGGCGAAGGAAGGGTCCTCGCGGTAGCGGCGGATCAGCTCGGCGTACTCGGCGTCGCGGGCGGGCAGCAGCTTCGGCTGGAGCCCGAAGGCCACCAGGCGGGCGGCGTCCGCGGCGTCGGCGGGGGTGACGCCCGCCGTGCCGGCGGAGGGTGCGGGCTGGGGCGCGCTCTCGCCTTCGCGGTGGTCGCTCACGGGGTGGTCTCCTGGGGACGGACGGTGGTGCGGTGTGCGGTCGTTCGGGCGCCGGTGCGGCGCGGGGGGATGCCGGTCGTCACGCCACCTCCGAGCGGTCCGCCGCCATCCCGGCCGCGTCCAGCCGGGCGGTGCCGACGATGAGGTCGGCGCCGCCGAACTCGGGGTCCTCCAGCCGCGTGCCGTCGTCGACGGCGAACAGCAGGCGCTCCTCGCCCTGGCGGTAGGCGGTACCGACCGGCGGGCTGGCGGCGTGCACGGCCAGCAGGGCGACCAGATAGGGCAGTTCGGGATCGCGGCGGCGGGCCTCGGCCAGCAGGCCGGACAGCCGGCGCGGGGCGTCGTGCGGCAGGTCGAGCAGATCGAGGGCGGACTCCAGCTGCTCGTCGCTGAAGCGGCTGTCGTCCGGGGTGGCGATGAGGTCGGGCTCGGGCATCTCGGCGCCCAGGTGCTCACGTTCCAGCGGCGGGGTGAGCAGCGCGTCCACGAGGTCGGTGACGCGCACGCAGGACGCCGTGCGGAAGCCGGTGCCCCGGGCGAACCAGGCGTCCGTGACGCGCAGCGCCCGTTCCACGGGGAGCGGGAGGACGGGGGCGACCAGCTGCCCGTACAGGTCGAGCACTCCGACGAGGGCGCTGCCGCGCGGGGCGGCGAAGGCCTGGCGGTCCTGCTCGGCGCGGAAGATGGGGCCGGCCTCCAGCAGCCGTGACTGGAGCTGGGTGTGGCGGCGGATGCAGTCCTTGACGATGTCGACGAGTTCGGCGGCGCGGCGCTTGTTCTCCGGGTCCTCGGCCTCGTCGCGGGCCTTGCGGATGTTGGTGAGGATCGCGTTCTCGTGCCGGTAGCGGTCGGCGACGTGGGCCAGCGCCTCGTCGATCATGTCGGGCACGGTGCGCAGCCAGTCGACGGCGCGGACGTTGCGCCGGGTGGCGTCCAGGGCACGGCGCAGCGATTCGGCGTACTGCACCGTGCGGTAGCGGGCCTGCTCGGCGGCGAGCTGGGCGTCGGCGAGGCGGCCGCGGTTGACCAGCACCTCGAGCTTGACCTCGGCGGCGATCTGGGCGCTGGTGACGTCGGTGTCGAGGGCGCCGACAAGGACGTTGACGGCCTCGTCCGTGGTGCGCAGGTAGACCGTGCCGTCGCGGCCGGGTACCTCCTCGACGAGCTTGAAGTCGTAATCCCTGCGGACATAGACCCCGTCGGGGGCGAAAGTGCCGTAAACGGCACGGAAACCGCGGTCGACGCTGCCGACGTTGATCAGGTTCTCCAGCACCCAGCGGGCCACCCGCTCGTGCTCGGCGGCGGAACGGCCGGGTGCCTGGGCGGCGACGCGGGGCAGCAGCCGGGAGATTATCTGGTCGTGGTCGGCCCCGGTGTCGAAGTCCATGTTGAGGGTGACCAGGTCGATGGCGGCCAGGGCGACCTCCGCCATCGCGTACACCGAGTACTCGCCCGCGAGGTTGGCCTTGCGGACGTCGAGATCGTGCAGCGGCGCGGTGCAGGCCAGGGCCTTGAGCCGACGGGCCAGGCCCTCGTCGGCGGCGGGTCCCGGCGCGGGCCGGACACCGCCGCTGAACTGGTGCGGAACGGTGGTGGTCACGACGACAGACTAGGCGGTCCCACCGACATCGGCCGAAACGACGCGGTCCGGCCGGTCCGTCCCGCTGCCGTCCGCCTTGTCCCCTGTGCTCCTCACCCCGTCCCCGTGGTCTCCCCCCGTCCCTCCCCGTGGCCGCGCCTCTCGTGCTCGCCGCGGGAGCCCGCGGACCGGCCCGCGCCCACCCGGACGGGGGCGCGGTCCCGGGTCACGTCGTCGTCGGCGTCACGCCCGAAAGGCGTGCGAGCGCCAGCTCGGTGGCGTGCCGGGACCGCACGTCCAGCAGGCCGTCGGTGCCCGCGAGGCGGTGCCGGGCCTCCTGGCCGGCCAGCCGCATGAGGTCGGGCAGCAGGTCCGTGCAGCGGGCCACCACCCAGCGCGTGCCTTTGGTGGCCATCCACAGCACGCTCGCCGCGGTGCTGGGCCCGGGACCCCCGGGGACCGTGGACGGCGGCTCGCCGACCGGCAGTCCCTCCGCGACCAGCAGTTTGTGGAACTCGCGGGCCAGCAGGCGGTGTCCGAGCTCACTGGGGTGCAGCTTGTCCGCGCTCCACGACGTGCGGTCGGCGACCCACGAGTGGCGGGCGGCGTGCAGATGCACCGCTCCGTACCGCTCCGACAGGGCGTGCACGACCGCGTTCAGTTCGGCCATGCGCCGCCCCAGCGGGCGGGCCAGCGGCCACGGCAGCCCCAGCATGCGGCCGGGATCGGGCAGGCAGGCGGTGAGCACGACCGCGCCGTGGGCGCGCAGTTGGCTCACGACCACGTCGAGCCGCCGGGCGACGGTGCCGATGTCGAAGGAGCCGCGGAGGGTGTCGTTGGCGCCGACCACCACGGACGCGATGTGCGGACGGTGGCTGAGCGCCTCCTTCAGCTGCTCCTCGGCGACGTCCTTGGTGAGGGCGCCGCTGCGCGAGCAGTTGATCATCCGTACGTCCGAGGGCTCCGCCGCGAGACTCGTGGCCAGCAGCGCGGCCCAGCCGCGCCATCCACCGGGGACGGGGTCGCCGAGCCCGGCGGTGAGGGAGTCGCCGAGCGCGACGAAACGCACCTCGCGTGTGCCGAGCTTCGACACCATGGACGGTACGGACGTCCGCGCGGGCGGCGCGACGGGGTCGGCCGGGACGGCAGGCGTGACCGGCAGGGCCGCCGGGACGACCGGAGCGACCGGAGCGACCGGCACTACCTGCACTGTCTGTGCGACCGGCGCGGCCGTCACGGACGCCACAGCGGCCACGGGGGCCGCGGGTCCGGGCAGCTCGGCGGCGACCGGTGTGTCGGTGCCCGCCGCGGTCATGTCGCGACCTCCGGGCTGTACACCGGAGCGGCGTCGTGGGCGGCGAGGAAGGCGTTGACCGCAGTGGGCCAGCCGTACCGCTCGGCCTGGGCACGGGCGACGGCGCGCCGGATGTGCTCGGGCCGGGACAGCAGGTGGCTGACCGCGTCGGCGAAGGCGGGGCCGTCGTCCGTGGCGGCGGCACCGGCCGGGCCGAGGATGTCGGGCAGCGCGGACAGGGCGCTGGCGACGACCGGGGTGCCGCAGGCCAGGGCCTCCAGGGCGGACAGCCCGAAGGTCTCCACGGGGCCGGGCGCCAGGACCACGTCGGCGGTGGCCTGGAGCGCGGACAGCGAGTGCCGGCCCGAGACGTGCCCGAGGAAGGAGACCGGCAGCCGGGCCTCGCGGGCGCGCGCCTCCAGCCGTTCCCGCATCGGGCCCTCGCCGGCGACGACGAGCACCGCGTCGATGCCCTGGCGGCGCATGTACGCCAGCGCCTCCAGCGCGCGGCCGGGACGCTTCTCCGGCGACAGCCGCGAGCACATCACCATCAGGATCTCCGCACCGCCCGCGTACCGGGCCCGCAACTCCGGGTCGTGGTGCGAGGGGTGGCAGTTCTCCAGGTCGACGCCGAGCGGTGCGCGCACCACATTGCGGGCGCCGATCCGCTCGAACTCGGCGGCGGCCCAGCCCGTCGTGCACACGATGCGCGAGTAGTGGTGCGCGCTGCGCCGGTTGATGCGGTCGGCGGCGTTCTGTGCCATGGCGCTGGGCATGCCCCAGGTGCGCAGAACACCGTCGACGCTCTCGTGGCTCACCATGACGGCGCGCACCCGGCGGCGGCGGGCCCACTCGCCGGTCCAGCGCAGCGTCGTACGGTCGGAGACCTCCAGGCGGTCCGGGCGCAGCGAGTCCAGGAGCTGCTCCAGGCGCGGCCGTCCGGTCAGCACGCGGTAGCCGCCGGTGCCGGCGACGAGCGGGCCGGGGAGGGTGATGACGCGGCCCTGGGAGGTCATCTCGTCGGAGCCGGTGGCCCCGGGGACGATCAGGACGGATTCGTGGCCGGCGGCGACGTAGCCCTCGCCGAGGTGGCGCAGCGCGGTGCGCAGGCCGCCCGAGGTGGGGGTGACGAAGTTGGCCAGCCGGACGATGCGCAGGGGGCGGTTCACGCGGCCACCGCCGCACGGGCGTCGATCACCTGGGCGTAGTGGTCGAGCAGCAGGTCTCCGACGGCCTCCCAGGTGCGGGCGGCGACGTCGGCCCGGCCGGCGGCGCCGAACTGGTCGCGCATCGCGGGCGCGGAGGCGAGCGCCCGTACGGCCTCGGTGAGCGCGTCCATGTCGCGGGGCGGCACGAGCAGGCCCGTGCGGCCGTGCGTCACCAGGTCCAGCGGACCGCCCACGGCGGGGGCGACGACCGGCAGGCCGGATGCCATGGCCTCCTGCACCGTCTGGCAGAAGGTCTCGAACGGGCCGGTGTGGGCGAAGACGTCCAGCGACGCGTAGATGCGCGCCAGGTCGTGGCCGGTGCGCCGGCCGAGGAAGACCGCGCCGGGCAGTGCCTCGCGCAGGCTCGGGGCGCTCGGCCCGTCGCCGACGACGATCACCTTCACGCCGGGCAGCCGGCACGCGCCGGCGAGCAGCTCCACGTGCTTCTCCTGGGCGAGGCGGCCGATGTAGCCCACCAGCACCTCGCCGTTCGGGGCGAGCTCACGGCGCAGCTCCTCGTCGCGGTGCCCGGGGTCGAAGCGCGAGGAGTCCACACCGCGCGGCCACAGGTGGACCCGCGGCACCCCGTGCTCCTCCAGGTCGCGCAGCGACGCGCTCGACGGCGCCAGCGTGCGGTCCGCGGCGGAGTGCACGGCGCGGATGCGGCGCCACGCGGTGCTCTCGCCGAGGCTCAGGTACGTGCGCGCGTAGCCCGCCAGGTCCGTCTGGTAGACCGCCACGGCCGGGAGGTGCTGCCGGGTGGCGGCGGCCATGCCGCGCACGCCCAGGATGAACGGGCTGGCCAGGTGGACCAGTTCCGCGCGGTGCGCGGCGATCGCCGCGGCGGTCCGGCGGCTCGGCAGCGCCACCCGGACCTGCGGGTAGCCGGGCAGCGGCAGCGACGGCACCCGGACGACGGGACACGGGTCGTCCCCGGGTGGTACGTCGTGCGGTCCTGCTGGCGCGATCACCAGCGGTTCATGGCCCTTGCGGACCAGGTGCTCGGCCGTACGCAGGGCGCAGTGGGCCACTCCGTTGACGTCGGGAGGGAAGGACTCGGTGACGATGGCTACTCGCATACGGACGTTGTCGGCTCTCTGGGCGTGTTCCCGGCCACGTGGATCTTTCACCTTGGGGAACGGGCCGTGAGCGTTGGCCCCTCACTGGGCCTTCCGCCCGAAGCGCCGGTCCCCGGGCGAACCGGGCCCAATTGATCGACTGCCCCGAAAGGTGCCGTCCTGCGGCTGTCATGCGGCGGTGCGAGTGCCGTCCGTGCTGGGAGAACGCCGCCGGTTCCCGGCGAGTTCCCGCACCTCGCGAATGTGTCCGAAAACCGGTGCATGCCACGTCCGTTGCCGGGCCGTCCGCGACAAGGCGACGGCCGTCCGGACCTCCGCCTCCTCCGCCGGGTCGGCGGCGAGCCGGCGGAGCTGGGCGAGCCGCACGCGCGGCGAGTTCGCGGGCGGACTGCTCGCAGCCGGTCGCCGGGCCGTCCGCGACGAAGGACGGCGCTCACCCCCGGGGCCGCGCCCCAGGGAGCCTGTCAGCGGGCGGGTTCGCCCGAGCTGAGGCGGCCGCGGACGGCGGTCTGGACCTCCGCCTCCTCCGCCGGGTCGGCGGCGAGCCGGCGGAGCTGGGCGAGCACGCGGACGTCCGCGGTGGTGGCCGCACGCGCGGCGAGTTCGCGGGTGGTCTCCTCGCAGTCCCAGAGGCACTCGACGGCCAGGCCGGCGCCGAAGCAGGGGTCGGTGGACGCGAGGGCGTGGGCGGCGACGCCGCGCAGCTGGGAGGAGGAGGTCTCGCGGTAGATGTGGCGCAGTACGGGGGCGGCGCAGTCGATCCTCAAGCGGCCGGTGCCCTCGACGAGTTCGGCCAGTCCGTCGGCGTCGGCCCCCTCGTGCTGGACGAGGCGGCGCAGAGCGCCGAGGACGCGGTCGGCGTCCTCCGCGCCGCCGCGGCAGGCGAGCATCCGGGCGGCGGCGGCACCGAGCGCGTCCTCACGGGCGGACCAGGCGCGGGCGCGGGTGACGGCGGCGACGCTGCGCATGCGGGCGAACGACTCGAGCGCGGCGCGGGCGACGATCTCGGAGGGTCCGGCGGCGGCCGCCTCGACGAGATCGAGAGCGGCGCGGTCCTGGCGGTCGGCGAGATGCCTGAGGGCGGCGGCGCGGGCCGCGTCGGGACCGCTGCGGGCGGCTTCGAGGAGTTCGTCGCGGTCCTCGGGTCCCGCGACGGCGGCGAGACAGCGGGCGGCGGGCGCGTCGCGGTGTTGCGGCGGGTTCTCGGCCAGGCCCTCCTCGGCCCAGTCGAGCACGGCGCGCACGCTCCACCCCGGGGTGGGGCCGGCCGGCCGCAGCTGGCGCTGCCATCGGTCGAAGGCGGTCTGCTCCGAGGCCTTGCGCACGCGTTCCGAGACCTCGGGGTCCGCGTCCTCGGCCCACAGCCGCCACGGCCGCGGCTCGTACGCCTCGCGCAGCGCGGCGGCCAGTCGCGCGTCCCCCTCGGGGGTGCGCGGGAAGCGGGCGAGGACGGCGGGGCCGAGCGCCCGCAGCGCCTCGTCGTCGTCACGCACCGCGAGCTCGTCCAGGGCCCATTCCCAGTTGCCGCCGGAGGCGGCGTAGCGGCGGAGCAGCAGCACGGCGTCGCGGCGGCCGTAGCCGGCGAGGTGGCCGAGCACGGACAGGGCGAGGCCGCAGCGGTGCTCGTCGGGAGTGCCGGTCCCGACGGTCGCGTCGGTCCCGTCGGCCCCGACGAGGTCTTCCGGGGCGAAAAGATGCTGTTCGATGCCGTCGAGCGGACCCTCGAGCTCGGAGTACAGGCGCGCGTAATAAAGGGAGCGCGACTCCACGCGCCAGTCGTGGCGGGGGTCGCGCAGGACGCACTGCTCCAGCGCGGCGAGCGCGTCGGCTCGCTGCGCCGCGAGGGCATGCAGGGTCCCGTCTCCGCGTCCTCGCTGGAGGAGGCCGAGAAGGGTACCGCTGGGCGCTATGTCGGGGTCGAACATGAGGTCAGCATCCGGTGCGGGGGGTAGGTTGGCAACGGGATTTTCCGTTGCCGGCTGCGAGGTATCTTCGCAGATCGTCCCGGGTTCAAACCCTTCACCCAGGCCCGGGGCGGCCCGCGCGGCCCCCGCGGTCGACGGGCGGCAGCTTACCCGGACCGGGCGATTCCGCGGAGGGTGAACACGTCACGGACCGCAAGGCTCCCGGCATATGCCGGAAGCACCACCGGATCGGGTATCGCCGAAACCCTTACGGGCCCTCACGCCTTGTGCAACAGTCGTGACCGGACCATCCGTACGGCCCCAGTTCGGCCGGCGTCCGCATCGGAGACATGTTCGGAGAGCGTCATGCCGCCCCATCTGCATGAGGATCGTGCCACCACGCAACCGGAGCCCGGTGCCGTGGACGCGCTCATCTCCCAGGCACGTCAGTTGCGTGGCAAGGTCGACGCGGTGCGCCGCGACGCGGCCGACGACACGGAGGACCCGCGTCAGCGCTGGCAGCGCGCGCTGTGCGACCTGGCCGTCCACCAGCTGGACGACCTCGGCGAGCACCTCGGCCAGCTCCGCGAGGGGTTCCCCGAATCCGGCTCCGACGCCGCGGCCGGACCCGGCACGGAGCCCGGCGCCGCGGCCGCCGCGCCACCCGAGACCTTCCTCTCCGTCCCCGCTCCCGGGCGCGCCGCCGTGCAGGCCCTCGGCCGGGCCGGCAGCGCGGAGTGGGATCTGGTCACGGACGGTGTCGAGTGGTCCGAGGAGCTGTACCGCATCTTCGGGCGCGGGCGGCACGAAGGTCCGCTCACCCTGGACGAGCTGCCCACCTTCCTCTTCGCCGAGGACCAGGCGGTCCTCAGCGCCGCCGTCACCGGCTGCCTGGTGGACGCCCGGCCGATCGACTGCGAGTTCCGCATCGTCCGCCCGGACGGCGCGGTGCGCACCGTGCACATGGTGGGCGAGCCGGTGCTCGACGCCGCCGGCGCCACCGCCTCGATGTGGGCGGTGCTCCGCGACGTCAGTGAACTGCGCCGCAGCCAGCGGACGCTGCGGGAGACCCGTGACTCGCTGCAGCGCGAGCGGCAGATCGCGCGGACCGAGCACCGGCTGGCGGTCGAGCTTCAAGAGGCCGTGCTGCCGCCGTGGCGCGGCTCCCTGCGGTTCCCGCAGGACGGCGGCCCGCCCGCGGTCGACCTGGCCGCGCACTATCTGCCCTCCGCGACCAGCGCCCTCATCGGCGGCGACTGGTACGACGCGCTGCAACTGCCCAACGGCTCCGCGCTGCTGACCGTCGGCGATCTCACCGGGCACGGGGTGTCCGCGACGTCCGGTATGGCGATGCTGCTCGGTGCGCTGCGCGGCATGGCCGTGGCCGGCCTGGAGCCCGGCCCGCTGATGGGGTGGCTCAACCAGATGCTGGACAGCTCCGCCCAGCCCGCCCTGGGCAGCGCGCTGTGCTGCCGCTACGACCCCGCCGACCGCAGCCTGCTGTGGTCGCAGGCGGGCCACCCCGCCCCGTTGCTCTTCCGCGACGGGACGGGGCGGCAGTTGGAGGCGCCGGAGGGTGTGCTCCTCGGCGCCACCGCGGGCGCGCAGTACGGCCAGGCGAGCCTGCGGGTGATGCCCGGCGATGTGCTGGTGCTGCACACCGACGGGCTCACGCCGCGCCGCCCGGGTCGCGGGTCGGCCACGGACGTCCCCGTCGGGGTGCGCCGGCTGCTGGAGCTCGGCCCGAGGTTCGCCCGGGCCCGTACTCCTCAGGAGTGCGTGCGGATCGTGGTGGAGGAACTCGGCGCCCCCGAGCGCGAGGACGACGCCTGCGTGCTCATCGCCAAGTTCCACTGACCGACGCGGCCGTGCGGCAGCGGACGGTCACGGTATGCGTCACCGCTTCCACCTCACATGGCCCTGCGGCCCGTTCCTCAGGGATGTCCGAAGCGCTCGGGAGAGCCGGCTCGTTCGGCGTCGAGTCGGCTGGTCCCGGTGCGGGGCACCCGGTCGGACGGTGCGGGCGGCACGGCCTGATCAGATGGCGGTGCCACGGCGCTTCGGGGTGGGCAGTGAGTTCTCGATCTCCTCGCGCAGATCCTGGATCTTGGTGAAGTCGGCGTAGCGCGCCGTGAGCCGGTACATCTCCCGCAGCCGGTCCCAGGTGCGCACCGAGGAGTTCTGCTGGATGGTGAGCAGTGCGAGCCGTGCGTAACGGTCCGCCTGCTCCGGGTCGTCGGCGATGAAGCAGGCCGAGGCGAGCGAGATGTAGTCGAAGATGTTGGAGCGCTCCCGGCCCTTGCCGCGCAACTCCAGTGCCCGGCCCGCGTGCAGCTGCGCCTGCCGGGCCGCGAGCGGCTCGTACTCGGCGAGCGTGCGGTACGCGAGCGCCTGCATGCCGTGCAGGTCGGCCTCGTCGAACATCTGCATCCAGCTGGGCGGCGGGACGTCGCCCCGGTCGGAGGCGAACAGGTCCTCCGCCTCGCCGAGGGTGCGGCGCATCGCCTGGCCCCGGCCCATGGACGCCTGCGCCCAGGCCTCGATGGTGCAGAGCATGGCGCGGGTGCGGGGCAGGGTCTGCTCCCCCGAGCCCGACTGCGCCAGCTTCATCAGGTCCAGCGCGTCGTCGGGACGGCCCAGGTGCACCATCTGCCGGGCGGCACGGGACAGCGCCTCGCCGGCCCGCGGCCGGTCGCCCCCCTCGCGGGCGGCGTGCGCCGCGATCACGAAGTACTTCTGGGCGGTGGGCTCCAGGCCCACGTCGTGCGACATCCACCCGGCCAGCACCGCCAGGTTGGCGGCCACGCCCCACAAGCGGCGTGTGAGGTGCGTGGGGTGGTGGTAGGCGAGCATGCCGCCCACCTCGTTGAGCTGGCCCACGACCGCCTTGCGCTGCAGCCCGCCGCCGCGGGCCGCGTCCCAGGCGCGGAACACCTCGACCGAGCGCTCCAGCGCCTCGATCTCCTGGGAGCCGATGGGGGCCGCCTCGTACCGGTCGTAGGAGGCGGCGTCGGCGGCGAAGGGGTCACCGCTGGTCCGTGCTCCGGCGCCGGGCGCCGGATCGGTGTGGAGCCAGTCGTACATGGCGTTGCTGATTGCGGAGCCCGCGGCGAGCGCGGCGCCCGCGCCCACCAGACCGCGTCGGTTGAGCATGAGGTCCATTCCCGTGAATTCGGTGAGGACCGCGGCTGTTCGCTCCGGTGGCCAGGGCAGTCCGTCGGCGCTGACGGACTCCTTCTTTCCCGTACGCCGGTGCCGGCCGAACCCGAGATCCTCGATGGTTACGACACGGCCGAGGCGCTCGGTGAACAGTGCGGCCAGCACGCTCGGGACGGGTTCGCGCGGGGATTCCCCGGTCTCGATCCAACGGCGCACGCGCGATGTGTCGGTCGCCAGCTGCGGGTGGCCCATGGCCGCCGCCTGCCGGTTGACCAATCGCGCGAGCTCCCCTTTGGACCATCCGGTGAGTGCGAACAGGTCCGCGAGCCGTGTGTTGGCTTCCTTGTCCATTCAAGCCCCCAGGTTCCTCGGCACTCTTGACACTAATGGCCGGTCACGGCCGCCGCGAGCATTCGCCAGGGTTCGCCAGGGTTCGCCAGATGGTCTGCCACCCGCAATCAGTGGTCAAGTAAGAACGCGCCACCCGGCCCGGCACCCGCCGGCTCGCGAACGGTCGCAATCGAGCATCTTTCGAAAAACGCCGATCAGCGTTGAACACCTTGAGATGCCGGTGCGTACTTGTCCGCGAGGGGGCACGGCGCGTGGAAGGAACGGACCGCCGGCCCGGACCCGCATTCCCCAGGATGCGGGAACGGCCCCGGCCCGGAACCGATCCGCCCCACGCGCCGGCCCACCACCTCGTCAAGAGCTCGTTGGCACACGAAGGGATCTGTCTCCCCCTCATGTATTCAGCATCGTCCTCCGTGTCCGCACCGCCCCGGCCGACTCAGTTCCCGGGGTTCGCCGGGACAGGGACCGCCGTACGTCCGCGACCCGTGCTTCCCGCCCCCCGACGGGGCGCCCCGGGCGGTGTCTCCCATCCGCTCAGCGGGAGGCTCGACTTGACCGGCCCACAGGGCGCGCAGCTGCGCTCGGCCATCGCCTCTGTGCAGCGCATCGCCCCTGAGTTCACCCCCGTCCAGATGCTGCGCCGCAGCAGCCGCTCGGTGCTGCTCGTGGGCACCTCCGGGCGGGCGCCCGCCGTGGCCAAGTGCCTGCTCGACCACTCCCCCGGCTGGGTGGAGCGGTACCGGCACGAGATCGCCGCGTACCGGGCGTTCGTGCGGCACCGCCCGCCGGTCCGGGTGCCCCGGCTGATCGCCGCCGACCCCGAGAGCTGCACGCTGGTCCTGGAGCGCATGCCCGGACGCGTCGCCGCCCTCCAGCGGCACCCCTCCGAGGCGCCCCCGCGCGCCGACGTGCGGATGGCGCTCGGCGCGATCTCCCGCCTCAACATGTGGCGGCCGCCGGCCGGTGTCTTCGACGCCCCCGTCGACTACGCGGCCCGGCTGTCCCGCTACCACGAGCTGGGGCTGCTCACCGACCGCGACATGGGCGACCTGCAGAAGATGCTGCACGGCCTGGCCCACGTCCAGGGGCAGTTCAACCACGGCGACGCGCTGCTGTCGAACGTGCTGCTCTCCCCGGCGGGCCCGGTGCTGGTCGACTGGGAGCACGCGGGCTGGTACCTGCCCGGCTACGACCTCGCGGTGCTGTGGATGATACTGGGCGACGACCCGATGACCCGGCGTCAGATCAGCCAGATGGCGCAGGCCGCGGGACCGATCGCGCGTGACGCGTTCCTGGTGAATCTCATGCTGGTGATCACGCGCGAGATCCGCACCTACGAGACCGCCATGCAGCGCACCATGCGCAGCACCGTCCCGGCCGGTCCGGGCGCGGCGGAGGCCGGTGAGGAGCAGCGGCTGCTGCTGCGCCGGCTGCACGACGACGCCGGGCTCGCCCGGAGGGCCGTACGGGCCGCCGTCGGTACGAGGTGATCTGCGGGGCGGTTCGGGGCCGTTCCGCCCCCGCCCGGTGGCTGTGTGCCATCGCGGGACGGGGGCACACGGCCCGTCAGCCGGGACCGAACGGGCAGCGGCGGACCACTCCGCCGGCGCACCGCAGGCCACGGCGCCCGTGTCAGCGAGGACGTCGACACGGGCGCTGACATGCACAAACGCACTTCTCCTCCGGTAGTTGACGGATGATCGGACGCGGGACACCGCTGTGGTTCCCGATCCGCTCCGTGCGTCACACAGGAGGCTTCAGTGCGAGGAGTCACCCCCCACCCCGCGAGACGCCGGCACCGGAAGGCCGTCACCGCGGCTACGGCGCGTGTCACCGTGGGCGCCTTGGTGTCGGCATTGTCGGCGCTCTCCCCCGCGCCCGCCGCAAGGGCGGCACCCGCGGAGGCACGGTCCCCGCTGCAACAGGCCTTCGCGACGGCGGCCGAGCGCTACCACGTGCCCGAGAGCGTGCTCCTGGGCGTCTCCTACCTGGAGTCGCGCTGGGACAGCCATCAGGGGCTGCCCAGCGTCAGCGCGGGCTACGGGCCCATGCACCTGACCGACGCCCGCACAGCACTCGCCGGCCTCCCTCGGCGAGGTGACGGCGGGGAGGACCCGCGCGGCGACGAGCAGCGACCGCTCCACGACGTCGGCCTGCCGGCCCCGGCGACGCGTCCGCTGCCCGCGGCGCTCACCACGCTCGACCGCGCGGCCCGGCTCACCGGCCTGCGCGCCGCCGATCTGCGCGAACGCGCCGCGGCCAATGTCGAGGGCGGCGCGGCCCTGCTCGCCCAGGCACAGAAGTCCCTGGGCGCGCCGCTGAGTCGGGACCCCGCACAGTGGTACGGGGCGATCGCCCGCTACGTGGGCACCGACGACACCCCGTCCGCGGCGGCCTTCGCCGACGAGGTCTTCGAGCTGATCCGGGACGGTGCCCGGCGCACGACCGACGACGGCCAGCGGATGGCCCTGGAGGCGCACCCCGGACTCGCCCCGGACGGCGCCCAGGTCCACACGCCCGCAGGGCACGACGTCGACCGGGACGGCGCCGAGTGCCCGCTGACGGTGGCGTGCACATGGCTGCCCGCGCCCTACACCGAGTACGGCGACAAGAACTACGGCAACCACGACCTCGCCGACCGCCCCCACGACCAGTCGATCGACTACATCGTCGTCCACGACACCGAGGCCACCTGGGACACCTCGCTCCAACTGGTGCGCAAGCCCGACTACCTGGCCTGGCACTACACCGTCCGCTCGGCGGACGGCCGCATCGCCCAGCACGTGCGGACCAAGGACGTCGGCTGGCACGCCGGCAACTGGTACGTCAACGCCAAGTCGATCGGCATCGAGCACGAGGGCTTCCTGACCGAGCCCGGCACCTGGTACACCGAGGCGATGTACCGGGCGTCGGCCCGCCTCGTGCGGTATCTCGCGCACCGCTACGACATCCCCCTGGACCGGCAGCACATCCTCGGGCACGACAACGTCCCCGGCGCCACGGCCGGCTCCGTCGCCGGGATGCACACCGACCCCGGTCCGTACTGGGACTGGGCGCACTACTTCTGGCTGATCGGCGCACCGTTCCACGCCACCGCGGGCCCCACGGGCGGCCTGGTGACGATCGCCCCCGACTACGACACCAACCGCCCGGCCTACACCGGCTGCGCGACCGCGGGCGGCGCGTGCCCCGTCCGCGGCTCCGAGGCCGTGCGGCTGTACACCGAGCCGCGCGAGGACGCCCCCTTGGTGAAGGACATCGGCCTGCACCCGGCCGGCGACACCACGACCGGGGTCAACGACACCGGCGCCCGGGCGTCCACCGGCCAGCAGTACGCCGTCGCCGGGCGCCGCGGCGACTGGACGGCGATCTGGTACCTGGGGCAGGAGGCGTGGTTCCGCAACCCGCGCACCGAGCCGACCGCCTTCGACGGCCGCGGCTGGGTGATCACCCCGAAGGCCGGGCGCACCGAGGTCCCGGTGTACGGACGTGCCTATCCGGAGGCCGCCGCCTATCCGGCAGGCGTGCCGGTGCAACCCGACTCACCGCTGCCGTACACACTCCTCGCGGGGCAGCGGTACGTGGTCGGCGGGACGACGCGCGGCGAGTTCTTCCGTACGACGACCTTCGACATCGCGCAGCACGTCGTGGTGCGCGGCCGACAGCTCTTCTACGAGATCCAGTTCGGCCACCGGGTGGCCTATGTGAAGGCCGAGGACGTGACCGTGCTGCCGTCCGAGGCGGGGCTCAGCCCTGCTGGAACATCTCCGCCGGCAGGGGCTTGAGCAGCTGGTAGAGGTCGTCGGTGATCGGCCGGTCCCAGGTGGCGATGGTGACGAGCACACCGTCGCTGCGGTCGAACTGGGTGCAGGACACGCGCCCCTCGGAGAGCTTGATCCTGCGGACGATCAGCAGATTGTCGCCGTGCATGACCGGGGTGTCCTCGGTCCCGACGACCTCGACCGGCTCCTCGTTGCCGAGCGCGTCGAGCAGCTGGGCCACCTCGAAGGGAGGCTGGCCCTCTTCGAGGTCGCGGGCCGGCGAGCCCTCGGGGAGGTTGCCGATCAGCATGGCGGGACCGCGGCCGCCGAACAGGTCGTAGCGCAGGAAGATGCCCTGGCAGGTGCCGTCCTCCCCGGGCAGCAGCCCGGCGCCCAGTTCGCCCGGCCAGTCGCCCGGGTCCATGGCCAGGACGTCGAATTCCGGCCCTGTGGGCGTTGCGGCACTGCGGCGGCGGAGGAACGACATGCGCCCATCGTACGGTCACCGGGCCCCGTACGTGCCCGGGGCCGCCGACCTACACCGACAAGGCCCGCGGCAGGCCCGCCAGGTCGGTGCCGATCTTGCGGTACACCGCGGAGAGCAGGCGGGTGACGGTCTCGCCGTCGACACCGAGTGCCGCCGCGACGCCGTCCTCGTCCATGCCGCGGGCGGCGTGGGCGGCGGCCGCCCGTTCCTGCGCGGTCAGGGCGTCGGTCTCCGTGGCGCGCAGCCGGCGCGGTCGCAGCCCGGCGGCGGCCAGTTCGTCGCGGGCGCGCTCGGCGAGGGCGTCGGCGCCGCAGTGGACGGCCGTCTCCAGTCCGCGGTACAGCTGCTCGGCCGCCTCCTGGAGGTGGGCCTCGCGGCGCAGGGCGGCGCCGTGGTCGACCAGGGCCCTGGCCAGTTCGTAGCCGGCGGGGGAACGCTCCAGATGGCTGACGGCCTCGTGGAGCAGCTTGAGCCGTTCGGGCTGGGGCGCGACCTCGGCGGCCACCCGCAGCGCTTGGCCGATGGCGGAGGCGGTGCCGTACTGGCGGGCGCGTTCGACGGCTTCGGCGGCGGTGGCGCGGGCCCGGTCGGGGGTGTCGTGGGCCTCGGCCACGGCGAGGTGCAGTTGCCAGGGGCTCCACGCGGGATTGCGCATGCCGCGCGGGTCGAGGCGCCGGCCGACGGTGCTCAGCTGGGTGATGGCGTCCCTGACCAGGCCGCGGGCGAGCAGCAGCTCGCCGTAAACGGTCTGGGCGTCGGGGAAGGTGACGGCCGCCGGGAACGGCTCGCCGAACTCGTACTCCGCCGCGAGGGCGGTGGCCTCCGTCACCCGGCCGCGGGCCACCAGGATCGTGATGAGGATGGCGACGCTGTACCAGAGCACGGGAGTGCCCCGGCCGACGCGGTCGGCCAGGCGCAGGCCGTCGCGGGCGAAGTCCTCGGCCTCCGCGAGGCGTCCGCGGCGGTAGCGGACGTAGCCCAGCAGGGAGTAGCCGAAGGCGAGGTGGGCGCCGCGCCAGCCCTGGCGCTCGTAGTCGCCGATGCCGACGGCGAAGAGTTCCTCCGCCCGGCCCGGCCGGTCGGCGTACATGTAGGTCATCGCGACCAGGACGGGGACCTCGAACCCGAAGTCCTCGCTGGCCCAGGGCAGGCTGCCGGTCAGCGCGCGGTCGGAATGGGCGAGGGCGGTCTCGGCGGGCTCGCCGCGCAAGGTGGCGTCCCAGGCGCGCAGGCCGATGATGTACCGCTCGGTGAGGTCGCGTCCGGTGAGCCGGTCAGCGAGGCGGGCCAGCCGGCGGGAGCGCGCGGGCGAGTCCTGCTCGTCGCTGCGGAAGGCGTCCCACATGAACTGCTCTTCCTGCATGCGCAGGCGGGTCCGGGCGTTGCCGGCCGTGCGGGCGGCCTGCCCGACGGTGTCGGCGGCCTCGCCCAGCCGGTCGGAGTGGGCGAGGGCCTGGGAGAGCCGGTAGATGATCGCGTCGCGCAGCCCGGCGTCGGCGATGGGCTCCTCCAGCGCCGCGCGGAGGTGGTTGACGGTGGTGGCGGGCTCGCTCAGCAGGGAGGAGCAGCCGAGTTCGAAGAGGACCGCGGCCCGGTCGTCGTAGGCAGGGGGTTCCCGCAGGGCGCGGGCCAGGTAGCGGCGGGCGGCGTCCGGGGCACCGGCGCGCGTGGTGTCGCGGGCGGCCTGGCGGAGCTGCGCGACGACCCAGGGGTCGCCCTCGGGGTGGGTCTCCAGCAGGTGCCGTGCGGCGGCGGAGGGCCCGAGGCCGGCGTCGACGACCGCCCACGCGGCCTGCCCGTGCAGGGCGACGCGGATCGCGTCGGGGATCGCCCGGTAGACGGCGGTGGCGATCAGCGGGTGGACGAACTCCAGGGTGTCGCCGCCGGTGAGGATGCGGGCCTTGCGCAGCCGGTCCGCCGCGTCGGCGGCCTCCTCGCCGCCGAGGCCGGCCACGCCGGCGGCGATCGCCGGGGAGATGGACGTTCCCAGGACGGCGGCGGCCCAGGCCATGCGCACGGTGGAGGCGCCGAGCCGTTCCAGCCGGGAGATGAGCCCGCTGCCCTTGGCGGCGGCGGCCAGGTCGCGCAGCAGGTGGGCGCTGGACTCCTCCGGGTTCAGCCGCCGGTCGACGACCTTGGCGGTGAGCTCCACGGCCTCGAAGGGGTTGCCGGCGGTGACGGCCCAGCACTCGCGGCAGAACGCGTCGTCGGCGTGGTCGCCGACGGTGGCCCGCACCAACTGCCCGATGGCCGCGGCGCTCAGCGGCTCCAGGCCGATCGGACGGCTCCCGGAGCGGTCCGGCAGACCGCGGAACGCCTCGGCGGTGGCGGGCAGTTCGTCGGGCCGGTAGGCGACGACGACGAGCATGGGGAGTTCCTCGGCGCGGGGCGCGAAGGAGGCCAGCCAGCGCAGGGACTCGGGGTCGGCCCAATGGGCGTCGTCCAGGACGAGGACCACGGGGGCGCGCCGCACCGCTATGTGGGTGAGGACCCAGTCGAGTCCGTCGCCGATGCCCTGGGGGTCGGGGGTCGCGCCGCCCTCGGCGGTGCACAGGCCGAGCGCGGGGCCGACGATGCCGTACCAACTGCCCAGGGTGCTGCGGAGTTCCGGCTCGCCGGCGCCGGCGAGCTGGGGCTGCAGCAGCTGGCGGGCGACGTGGAAGGCGACGCCCTGCTCCTGGTCGCCGCCGCGCGCGAAGAGCACGGTGCAGCCGAGCTCGGAGGCCCGGCGGCGGGTCTCGGTGAGCAGGGTGGTCTTGCCGAGTCCGGCGGGGGCGGCGAAGGCGAGCAGCCCGCCGCGGCGCGGGCCGGCGTGCTGCCGCCCCGGCTCGTCGGCGCCGGCCCTGATCCCGGTGAGTTCGGCCAGCGCCTCGTCGACGGCCACAAGTTCCGCTTCGCGTTCCAGCAGTGGCCGCCGGGACTTCGGCGTGCGCTGAGTCATGTGTGCACCCCCTGGCCCTGATGGCCCTGGCCCGGCGCGCGCCGGAGCGCGCCGCTGACGTCCGGACGCCTGTCCGGTGACGTCTCAGCGTACGCCCACGGGGACGCTGGGTGAGTGGATACATGCGAACTGGTGCTGCCTGTTCGCAAACGTTCGCGCCGCGATCGGCTCCGTCCGGGAGCGTGCGGGCGGGCGGGCGGCATGACGCGACACCCAAGTGCGCGTCGCACGGCGGCAGTTCGGAAAGAACGCCACGTTGTGAGCGTATCCATCGACATGACGGTCCGTCAAGAACGGCGCACCGTCCGGGCCCGCGGCGCGCCGGCCCGGACGGTGGTGTGCGCATGCGGGGGTCCGGAGCGGATCCCCGGGGGGCGTACGGGCGCGGCGCGTGCGCCGCGGGACCGTCAGGTCAGGTCGAACTCGCCGTCACGGGCGCCGAGGACGAAGGCGCGCCACTCCGCGGGCGTGAAGACCAGGGACGGCCCCTCGGGGTTGCGGCCGTCCCGCATCGCGATGTAGCCCTCGACGAAGGCGATCTGGACATCGCCCGTCCCCTGGCTGCTCGACTGCCACTCGGCTTTCGCCAGATCCAGCTGCGGCTTCGTACCACCCGACAACGGCGATCCGATCGTGCTCTCGGCCACGTCCGTGCTCCTCCCGACTGCGTCGTCCGGGCCAGCCTAGCGAGGGTGCCGGGGCCCGGACAGGTCATGGGAGAACCTGCCCGGCCCCGGTACGGGTTCATGCCCGCGTCACCCTCCGGGGTGGCCTGATCCGACGGGTCGCCCGCGCCGGGGAGGGGCTCCGCCGCCCCGCGCGTGGCGTGGAACCCGTCCCTCCACCCCGCGCGCGGATGGGCGTACGCCGCCCGGGCCGCGGGCCCGTCACCACGGAATACGTGCCTCCGCCAGCCGATTTCCGGTTCACCGGGTCAGGTCGCGGCACTGGTGCCTAGGGTGTGCCCATGACGCGTCTCGACCCGCAGCGCACGGCACTTGTCGTGATCGACCTGATGGACCGCATCGTGGGGCTGCCGTTGGCCCCGTACTCCGGGCAGGAGGTCGTCGCCGCGTCCTCGGCGCTGGCCGCCGCGTTCCGCAAGGCGGGGGCACCGGTCTTCCTCGTACGGGTCGAACGCCCCGGCGTCGACGAGCAGCCGCCCGGCAGCGACCTGGTGGCGGGCCTCGCCGAGGACGGCGACACCGTGGTGGTCAAGCGCTCGGTCGGCGCGTTCCACCGCACCGGCCTGGACGAACTGCTGCGCGGGCAGGGCATCGACACCCTGGTGCTGTGCGGCATCGCGACCAACATGGGCGTGGAGTCCACCGCGCGGGCCGCCTCCGACCACGACTACGAACTCCACTTCGCCGAGGACGCGATGGCCGCGCTGACCGCCGAGGAGCACAGCGCCGCCGTCACCCAGGACCTGCCGCGCTTCGGGAAGGTCGCCACCGCCGCGGAGCTCGCCGCCGCGCTGTGGAACTGATCGGCCGCGGCCGGGACGCGGACGTCTTCGCCCTGGACGCCTCCCGGGTGCTGCGCCGCTACCGGGACGGCGGACCGGCGCGCGAGGAGGCGCGCCTCATGGCGTACCTGGCCGAGCAGGGCTGCCCCGTGCCGCGCGTCCACGACGTGAGCGGCGCCGACATGGTCATGGACCGGCTCACCGGCCCCACCATGGCGCAGGACCTCGGGCGCCACCCGTGGCGCGCCTATGCACACGGGCGCACGCTCGGCCGCCTGCAGGCCGCGCTGCACCGCGTCCCGCCCCCCGGCCGGCTGCCGCGGCGCTTCCCCACCGGACGTGCGGGCGAGGACCGCGTCCTCCATCTCGACCTGCACCCCGAGAACGTGGTCCTCACGCCCGGTGGGCCGGTGGTCATCGACTGGCGGAGCGCCGCGGCCGGCGATCCGGCCGCCGACGCGGCGCTGACCGTGGCCGTGCTGCGCGGGGTCGTGCTCGGCGGGATGCAGCGCGCCGGGGTCCGGGTGCTGCTGCGCGGATTCCTCCGGGACTGTGCGGTGGACCCGGCGCCGCGCCTGGCCGAGGCGGTCGCCGCGAGGCTCGGCGACCCCAACCTGCGGCCGGAGGAGGCCGAACGGCTGCGCCGGCTCTCCCGCCGGACGCCGGGCGGCAATTGAGGTGCCGCCCGCGGCCGGCGGCGCCTAGCCTGACTCCATGGCTCCCCGCGTGATCGTGCTCAACGGCGGCTCCAGTTCCGGCAAGTCCGGCATCGCGCGCTGCCTTCAGGCGCTGCTCCTGCCGGACACCTGGCTCACCTTCGGCGTCGACACCCTGATCGAGGGAATGCCGGCGGCGCTGCGCGCCTCGGACTCCGGCCTCGGCATCGCCTTCGGCACGGACGGCGAGGTCACGATCGGACCGGGGTTCCGGGCGCTGGACGAGGCATGGGCGCGGGGCATCGGCGAGATGGCACGGGCGGGGGCCCGGGTGGTCGTGGACGAGGTGTTCCTCGGTGGCGCGTCGTCGCAGGACCGCTGGCGGCGGGCGCTGGACGGACTGGACGTCCTGTGGGTCGGGGTCCGCTGCGCACCGGAGGTGGCCGCGGGGCGCGAGACCGCGCGCGGCGACCGCGTGCCGGGGATGGCCGTCGCGCAGGCCGGCCTGGTGCACCGCGGAGTGATCTACGACCTCGAAGTGGACACGACACACACGGAGTCCATCGACTGCGCGCGCACGATCGCCGGTCGCGTCGTGCCCCTGTGACGAGTGCGGCAAGGGGCGCGACGCGGGGCGCGTCCTGTGGTTTCATGGGCTCATGCGCACGAACATCTGGAACCTGGGGCCGCTGTGGCCGGGCCGTCGTGCGCACCATTTCGACCAGAGCTGTCGCCGGGGCTGACGTCCGCCCCGTCCACACCGACCCCCGCGACACCTTCCCGCCGCGTGCGGGGCGTCGGGCGACCACTGCTCCGGAGCGATTCCCATGGCCCTGCACGACAGGGCGAGCGGTCCCACGCCGCTCGTCCTCCCCCAGTTGCGCGCCCTTGTGGGCGGCTACGCGCAAGCCGTCGAGGACGGCGCGCACCAGCCCGTCCACCTGCTGGACGGCCGCTGGTACACGCGGCTGCACCAGGACCCGTACGTCGACGTCTGGCTGATCACCTGGCCGCGCGACACCTCCACCGAACTCCACGACCATGCGGGGTCGCTCGGCGCGCTCACCGTGGTCAGCGGTGTGCTGACCGAGCACCGCTGGACGTACGACCGCGAGGGCCGTGGCCGGATCACCGGCCGCGAACTGGCGGCGGGACGCGGCGCGGGCTTCCCCCTCGGGCATGTGCACGACGTCGTCAACGCGTCCGCGGCGCCCGCGGTGAGCGTGCACGCCTACTCGCCGCCGCTGACGGCGATGGCCTACTACGCGGTCGACGACACCGGCTCGCTGCGCCGTACCCGTACGGTGCTGACCGACGCGCCGGAACCGGCGGTCGTGCCCGCACCGCTCCCGACCCCGTCCGCAGTCCTCCGGGAGGCCGTCCGATGACCGGGCCCGAAGAAACCCCTGTCCCCTCCGGCATCGACCGGATGCTCGCCCGCGCCCGGGAGCGCCTGCGCAGGATCGGGCCCCGGGAGGCGGCGGCCGAACTCGCCGCCGGCGAGGCGCTGCTCGTCGACATCCGGCCGGCCGCGCAGCGGGCCCGGGAGGGCGAGTTCGCGGAGGCGCTGGTCATCGAGCGCAATGTGCTGGAGTGGCGGCTCGACCCGCTCAGCGACGCACGCATCCCCGAGGCGACCGGGCACGAGGTGCGCTGGATCGTGGCCTGCTCCGAGGGCTACACCTCCAGCCTCGCGGCCGCCTCCCTCCACGACATCGGGCTGCCGCGCGCCACCGACCTCGAAGGCGGCTTCCAGGCCTGGCGGGCCGCGGGCCTGCCGGTCAGGGGCGGCGAGAACCCGCCAGGAACGGACTGACCTCGGCGAGGAAGCGCTCCGGGTCGGTCTCGTGGACCAGGTGCCCTGCACCGGTCGCCACCAGCCGCGCGCCGGGGATGCGCGCGGCGATCCGCCCGATCCCGTCCTGGGAGACATGACTGCCCGGGCCGCCGGCGATCACGAGCGTGCGGCAGGCGATGCCGCCCAGCAGGTCCCACCAGCCGGGATCGGGCGCGTTGATCCACCGGTTGACGGCCGCGACGACCCGCCAGTCGAAGGTCTCCCCGCCCTCCGGGCCGGTGGGCACCGCCCGCGGCGGCACCGCGGGGTCCGGCGGCACGGGTTCCTCCAGGACGAGCGCCGTCAGCCGCTCCGGGTGGGCGGCGGCCAGCAGGTAGGCCACGACGGCGCCCATGGAGTGCCCGGCCAGGGCCACCGGTCCGGGGCCGAGCGAGTCGAGGAGCGCGGCGACGTCGTCACGCATCGCCTCGAAGGCGTACTCCCCGGGCCACTCGCTGCCGCCGTGCCCGCGCAGGTCGGGCGCGTACACCCGGTGGGTCCGTGCCAGCCCGGGCACGACCGGCGCCCAGTCCGCGCCGTCCGACCCGCGCCCGTGCAGCAGGACCAGGGGCGGGGCCCCGGGCTCGCCCCAGGTGCGGTAGGCCAGCCGGACGCCGTTCACGTGTGCCGTACGGAGATCGTCCACGCGCCCGACGCTACCCCGGGCCCGCGGGCGTCATTCGTACGGGACCACGGCCACCGGGCAGGGCGCGTGGTGCAGCGCGGCGTGCGCGGTCGGCCCGAGGCAGGCAGGCTGGTGGCTGCGGCGGCCGACGACCAGCAGGCTCGCGCCCGCGGCGGCGTCGACGAGGGCCTGCGCGGCGTTGCCCGCGACGACCTCCTCCGTGATCTCCACGCCCGGCGCCTTCTCCCGCCAGGGCTCCATCGCGGCCGCCACGGCGTGCTTCTCACCCGCCGCGATCTCCGCGCCGCAGGCCGGGTCCATCGCCGCGGGGGCGTACCGGTAGATCGGCGGGTACGACCAGGTGTGGACCGCCCGCAGCGGCGTGCCCCCGCGCTGCGCGGCCTCCACGGCGAAGGCCGTCACGTCGGCGGCGCCCTGCCGCAGGGCCAGTCCCAGCACCACCGGCCGGGGGTCCAGCACCTCGGGGGCACCGCCGTCGCGGACCACGACGACGGGGCGGGTCGCCCGCGCCAGGGTGGCCTGGCCGACCGTCCCCACCACGTAGCCGGACAGCCCGCTCAGCCCCTGCGAACCCAGCGCCAGCAGCTCGCTCCGCCCGGCCTCCGCCACCAGCAGCTCCGCGGGCGGTGCGTCCGCCACGTCCGTGGTCACCGTCAGCCCGGGGTGGGTGGCCGCCAGCTCCTCCGCGGCCTCGCGCAGCATCCCGTCCCCGTACGGATGGCCGCCCGCATGCACCACCCGCAGCGGCACGTTCCGGCGCACCGCCTCGCACGCCGCCCAGCGCACCGCCGCACGGCTCTCCGGCGACCTGTCCAGGCCCACGGTCACGGGTCGGATCATCGGACGCGCCTCCCTCCACCCACCCCCACAGTAGGCGCCCCCGCCCCGCGAGGCGCTCCGGCGACCGCCCGGTCAGGTCGCCGGGGCTCGCGGCGCGGCGGGGGGAACCGATGGCGCCGACGACGCCCCCCGCGGCTGCCGTCGAGGCCCGGACCGCGTCCCGGCCAGGACGCGGCTCCGGGCCCCTCCGTGCGTACGGCGGCCCGGGGCCTTGCTCCGTGGGGACCCGCTCGCCGGAGCGTGCGCACCGCCACAGCACTGCGGGCGTCGCCGCGCCGGGTGCCCCTGCCGACCGCGCGGCGCGCCGGACTCGGACAGGCGCAAGGAGGCAGCTTTCTGACGAACAGTCAGCCAGTTCGGTCGGTCGCCCCGCCACGCGACCGCGCTCGGCAGTGCACTGCAGGGCGTCTTCCTCCACCTCGCCCGTGGTGCTCGACGCCGGCCTACGAGGAGTGGGGTGCGGCCCCTGAGGCTGCCCGCGCGGGGGCGCCCGAGCCGCTCCCGGCACGGCTCCTCGTCGACGCGGCCGGCCTGCGCCAAGGACGTTCACGCGCCGGCGCCGGACGGATGCAGGGGCACCAATGACGCGCCCCGCGGCCGCGACCGAGGGCCGTGCGAGGCGGGCCGGGACCGCCCCGGGCGGGGGGACTCGCTCCCCGCCGCACCGCGGGCGTCGACGCCCACACGCCCCCGCCCGACCACGCAGCACACCGGCCCCGGACAGGCACAAAGAGGCGGTCTTCTGACGGGCAGTCAGCCGACCCGGCCGGCCGCGGCCTCGGCCGCCGCTCGTGCGGGGCGGTCGAGCCGCTCGCGGCACTGCTGCTCGTCGGCGCGGCTGGCCTGCGTGTCGGGGTGGGCGGAGCCCAGGACGCGTTCGCGTGCCGCCGCGACCTCGCCGTGCAGGGCCAGGGCCTCCTCCCACCGCCCGAGCCAGCCGAGTGCGACGGCGGCCTCGCGGCGGCTGACGAGGGTGTCCCGGTGGTCGGCGCCCAGCACCCGCGCACGGGCTTCCGCGACCGCGCGGGCCTCGGTCAGCGCGTCCTGCCAGCGCCCGAGGCGGCCCAGGTTGAGGCCGAGGCCGTGCCGGGCGCGCAGGGTCTCGGGGTGGTCCGGGCCGCCGACCCGGGCGCGGATCCCCGCCAGGTCGGTGTAGAGCGCGCACGCCTCGGCGTACATGCCCATCCGGCCGAGGCAGGCGCCCAGTTCGTGCCGCGCGGCCAGGGTCTCGGGGTGCTCCGGGCCGAGCGCGCGGGCACGCGTGGCGGCGATGCGGTCGTACTCCAGGCGGGCCTCCGACCAGCGGCCCAGCAGGTCGAGAAGGTGCGCGGTCTCGCCGCACGTGGTGAGCGTGTCGGGGTGGTCCGGGCCCAGTACGCGGGCGCGGGAGGCGGCGACCTCGGCCGCCAGAGTGTGGGCGTCGGCGGTGCGGCCCAGGCGGCCCAGCGTGACGGCGAGGTTGTGCCGGCAGTGCAGCGTGTCGGGGTGGTCGGCGCCCTGCCGCCGTTCGCGGGCGGCCAGCACGGTGGTGTACGCGGCGTGCGCCTCGGTGTGGCGGCCGAGCCGGCCGAGGGTGTACGCCGCCTCCTGGAGCGCGGCCAGCGTGTCGGGGTGGTCCGGGCCGAGGCTGCCGGCGCGCGCGGCGGCGACGTCCTCGTAGGTGCGCAGCGCCTCGGCGGCGCTCGCCGGCGGCCGGTCCGCCGCCGCCCGCGGGACGCGCGGGCCCGGCCGCAACCCGACCTGCCGCGCCCACGGGGGAAGTTCCGCCCGGGCCTCCGTGACGGCGACGGGCACAGGAGCGGGAGCGTCCCGCAGCGGCGCCAGGCGCCCCGCCACGTCCGCCGCGCTCTGCGGCCGGTTCCCGGGCTCCTTGGCGAGCAGGTCGAGGATGAGCCGGTCCAGCCCGGCGGGGAGGTCGCGGCGGTGCTCGCGCGGCGGCACGGGCGCCGTGTCGCGGTGGCCGACCAGTACGGCCCAGGCGTCGTCGAGGTCGAACGGCGGTGCGCCGGTGGCCAGTTCGTAGAGCACGCAGCCGAGCGAGTACAGGTCGCTGCGGTGGTCGATTGACTCGTCGGCGCCGATCTGCTCCGGCGACATGTAGTGCGGGGTGCCCATGGCGACGCCGGTCCCGGTCAGCCGGGAGGTGAACCCGATGTCGTGGCCCAGCCGCGCGATGCCGAAGTCGCAGATCTTGACGGCGCCGTCGGTGAGCCGGACGACGTTCGCCGGCTTCAGGTCGCGGTGCACGATGCCCCGGGCGTGCGTGTACGCGAGGGCGTCGGCGATCTGCAGGGCGATGTCGGTGATGTCCGGCAGGGGCAGCGGCTCGCCGCCGTTGTCCTCGAGCAGCCGGCGCAGATCCCGCCCCTCCAGCAGCTCCATGACGAGGAAGAGCACGCCCTCGTACTCGCCGAAGTCGTGCACGACGGTGATCCCGCGGTGCGGCAGCGCCGCGGCGACCCGGGCCTCGCGGCGGAACCGCTCCTGCAGCACCCGGCCCATCGACGGGTCCATCGCCGGGCTGAGCTGCTTCAGGCACTTGACGGCGACCTCCCGCCCCAGCGCCTCGTCCTCCGCCCGCCAGACCTCGCCCATGCCGCCGCGGCCGATGCGTTCCAGCAGCCGGTACCGTCCCTGCAGCACGGTGTCGCCTTCGTGTACCGCCTTCATGCCGCGCGCCGCCCCCGTCGTTCCCCGACTCTCCCCTCCCCCAGTATGGCCGTGAGGGCAGCCGATGGGCATATCGCCGCAGGGCGTATCGCCGTGGGGCCGGTCAGCTCCCGGAGCGTGCCCGCTCGCGCAGCCGGTACGCCGAGGGATGCGTCCCGGGGCCCAGCCGGCCGACCGCCTTGAGGATGTGGCCGGGCGGCAACTGCCAGCGCAGGTACGACGGGACCGCCCGCAGTACGCGTCCCGTGGCGCGCAGGCGCCGCAGCGTCACCGGCACCGACGGCGCGGGCCGCCCGTACAGTTCGTGGGCGAAGGGCGGCAGCGCGGCGTACGCCAGGGCGGCCGCCTGCCCCCACAGGGCCTCGCGCACGGGCAGCAGCGCCGCCGGCACGGGGGGCCTGCGCAGGAAGGCGTGGACTTCCAGGGCCTCGGGCGTGAGGGCCAGTCGGGGCCGGATCTTCTCGAAGTACGCGGACAGCTCGGCGGTGTCGGCCGGCACGCCCGCCGGGTCCAGGCCCACCAGGCGCGCCGCCTGGCGCTGTTCGTCGACGTAGGCGTCGGCCTGCGCGTCGCTCAGCCGGTAGCCGGAGCCACGGGCGACGGACAGATAGGAGTCGATCTCGGCGCAGTGCACCCACAGCAGCAGTTCCGGGTCGTCGACCCCGAACCGGGCGCCGCTGTCCGGGTCCCGCCCGCTGAGCCTGCGGTGGATGCCGCGCACGCGCGCGCCGGCCCGCTCGGCCTCCAGGGTCGTCCCGTAGGTGATGGTGCCGACGAAGTCCGCGGTCCTCAGCAGCCGGCCCCAGGCGTCCTTCCGGAAGTCGGAGTTCTGCGTGACGCCCCGCACGGCCCGGGGGTGGAGTGCCTGCAGATACAGTGCCCTGACTCCGGCGACCCACATCATGGGGTCCCCGTGCATCTGCCAGGTGACCGATGCGGGCCCGAAGAGCCCGGGGTCCGTGTCGCGCATGGCGCTCTCCCCCTTCCGGATGGGGCCAGCATAGGACCGCGCGGTCCGTTCGGCGCGGTCCCGCACCGGGCCGCCGCCGCGCCGCCGCGCCGCTCTCCCGGTTGCGGGTCCCCCGGGAGCCGGGAGAATGGTGCGAGGTATGTCCTTATATGTCACCATAAGCGACTCTCCGTGACGATCCGCCTGCCGGGCCGCGACGCGGGCTCCCCGCCGCCGTCGGTCACGGTCCCCGGGGCGGCGGCGCCAGAAGGAAAGAGACCTCCCCATGCCCACCACCGTGATCCAGCACGTCCTGAACCGGCTGCACGACATCGGCGTGCGTCATGTCTTCGGCGTCCCCGGCGACTACGCGTTCCCCGTCAACGACGCCATCGCCCAGCATCCGGGCATCGAGTGGATCGGCAGCTGCAACGAGCTCAACGCCGCCTACAGCGCCGACGGGTACGCCCGGATCCACGGCATCGGCGCGGTCTGCACCACCTACGGCGTCGGCGAGCTCAGCGCCATCAACGGCATCGCCGGCGCCTACACCGAGCACCTCCCGCTCTTCCACCTGGTCGGGATGCCCAAGATGCCCGTCCAGGCGCACCACTCGCTCGTCCACCACACCCTGGGCAACGGCGAGTTCGACCTCTTCCGGAAGATGTCCGAGCCCGTGGTGTGCGCGAGCGCCATCATGACGCCGCAGAACGCCGCGGCCGAGACCGAGCGCCTGATCGCGGCGGCGCTCCACCACCGGCGTCCGGTCTACATGGCCTTCCCCGCCGACCTCGCGGAGATGCCCGTGGTCGGCGAGGCGCACCCCATCCCCGCGTCCGCCAGCGACCCGGCGCAACTGGAGGCGGCCGTCCGGGCTGTGTCCGACATGCTCGGCCAGGCGGACAGCGCCTGCGCCCTGCCGGGCATCCTCACCGAACGCTCCGGCCTCGGCGCGGATCTCCAGGGGTTCCTGGACGCCACCGGACTGCCCTTCGCCACGATGATGGCCGACAAGGGCGTCCTGGACGAGGACCAGAGCGCGTACGCCGGCATGTACGACGGCAAGCTCATGAACGAGAGCGTCCGCCGCTTCGTCGAGGACGCGGACGTCGTCGTGCTGATCGGCGCGCTGATGCACGACTTCAACTCCGGGGCGTTCACCGCCCACCTCGACCCCGGCCGCACCATCAGCATCTGCCACCACCACGTCAGTGTCGACGGCATGACCTACCAGAGTGTGGAGATGAAGGACCTCCTCGGCGCTCTGGCCCGCGCGCTGCCCCGCAGGCAGTGGCCGCGCCCGACGTCCGAGGTGAGCCGTATGACCCCGGCGGGCGGCAAGGCCGGCGACGCGATCACCGCGGAGAACCTGTATCCCCGTTGGGAGAGCTTCCTCAGGCCCGACGACATCCTCGTCGCGGAGACCGGGACCGTCTCGATGGGCCTGGCCTTCGCCCGGCTGCCCCGCGGCGCCACGTTCCAGAACCAGACCCTGTGGGGCTCCATCGGCTGGGCCACCCCCGCGGCGGTCGGCGCGGCCGTCGCCGCCGCGGGCTCCCGGCGTGTCGTGCTGATCACCGGCGAGGGCTCCCACCAGCTCACCGCGCAGGAGATCAGCCAGTTCGGCCGGTACGGCCTGCGGCCGGTGGTGTTCGTCCTGAACAACCACGGCTACCTGATCGAGCGCATGCTCTGCAAGCACCCGGACGTCGCCTACAACGACCTGGCCAACTGGCGGTACTCCGAACTGCCGAAGGCCCTCGGCTGCGACGACTGGTTCACCGCCCGGGTGTCCACCCTCGCCGAACTCGACCAGGCCATGGACGCCGCGGACAAGGCCGGCACCGGCTGCTGCATCGAGGTCATGACCGACACCTACGCCGCACCGCCGCTGGCCCACCAGCTCCACGACAACCTGGAGACGCTCTACTCCACATGAACCGCACCGCGCGCACTGCTCAGCGCAGGAGGGTGAACCGCACCGGCAGGCCCGGTGCGGCCTGGGCCGCCGGCGCCAGGTGGCGTTCGGGGACGACGCCGATGACGGGATAGCCGCCGGTGGTCGGGGAGTCGGCGAGGAACAGGACGGGCCTGCCGTCCGGGGGCACCTGGACCGCGCCGACGACCATGCCCTCACTCGGCAGTTCTCGTGCCACGGCCCGCTCCAGGGCGGGGCCGACGGTCCGCAGCGCGATGCGGTTGCTGTGCGGGGAGACGGTCCAGTGCCCCGCGGTGAGGGTGCGCAGCGCGGCGCGGTTGAACCAGTCGTCGCGCGGGCCGAGGAGGACCGGCAGCACCAGTTCGCCCGGCGGCCCCTGCCAGGGCGGCAGATCGGTGTGGACGGGCGGACCCGCGGGAGCGCCGAGCGGCAGCACGTCGCCGTCCGCGAGCGGCGCGGGGCCGAGTCCCGACAGCAGGTCCGCGGAGCGGCTGCCCAGCACCTCCGGCACGGCGACGCCCCCGGAGACGGCGATATAGCTGCGCACGCCGCTCGTGGCGGGGCCGATGTCGAGGACGGCACCGGCCGGGACGTGCACGGGCTCGGCCCACGCCGCCGGGCGGCCGTCCACCCGGACGGCCGCGGGGGCACCGGTGACCACGGCCGTCAGGGCGCGGCCGGCCCGGACGGCGACCCCGGTCAGCGTGGTCTCCAAAGTGGCCGCTCCGGCGGGGTTGCCGGCCAGGCGGTTGGCCAGCCGGTGCGCGGGCCCGTCCAGGGCCCCGGAACGGGCCACGCCGAGCGCGGCGTGCCCGTACCGGCCCAGGTCCTGCACGGTGGTGAGGGCCCCGGCGCGGACGACGACGAGGGTGCCGTGGCTCACGCGTCCGTCTCCCCCTCCGCGTCCCCGACCCGGGTGAAGCGCACGCGCGTCCCCGGTACGAGCAGGGCCGCGGGCTCCCGGCCGAGGTCCCACAGCCGCGCATCGGTCGTGCCGATCACCTGCCAGCCGCCGGGCGACGCCCGCGGGTAGATGCCGGTGTAGTGCCCGGCGAGCGCGACGGAGCCGGCGGGGACCGAGGTGCGGGGCTCGGCCCGCCGGGGGACGGCGTACCGCTCGTCCATGCCCGTCATGTAGGCGAAGCCGGGTGCGAACCCGCAGAAGGCGACGCGGTGTTCGGTGCCGGAGTGCAGGCGTACGACCTCGTCCCGCGACACGCCCCAGGTCTCGGCGACGACCCCGAGGTCCGCGCCGTCGTACCGGACGGGGATGTCCACCAGGGGCCCGCTGTCCGGCGGCAGCGACGGCACCGGCCAGTCGCGCAGCACGGCGCGCACGGCGGGGAGATCGGGGACGCCGTCCAGCAGTACGGTGCGGTCCCCCGGCACGATCTCGCGCACCGCCGGGAGGGCGCCCCGGTCGCGGCGGCGCAGGAGTTCGGCGTGGCAGGCCTGGGCCTGCTCGGAGGAGTCGAGGTCGAGCAGGAGCGCGTCCTCGCCGACCGGCAGCAGCCTCATGCGAAGGCCTCCAGTTCCAGGCCGGCCTCGCCGAGGGCGGCGCGGACCCGGCGGGCGAGTCCCACGGCGCCGGGGGTGTCCCCGTGCAGGCACAGGGACCGGGCGCGGACGGTGACGGTCTCGCCGGTGATCGCCGTGACCTGGCCGTCGCGGGCGAGGGCGACGGCCTGCCGGACGACCCGGTCGGGATCGGTGAGGACCGCGCCCGGTGTGCGGCGCGGCACGAGGGTGCCCTCCGCGGTGTAGGCGCGGTCCGCGAAGGCCTCCGCGACGGTGGGGAGCCCGAGTTCGGCCGCCGCCTGGTGCAGCGCGGAGCCCGGCAGGCACAGCACGGGGAGCGCGGGGCCGGCGAGCCGGGTGCCCCGGGCGACCGCGAGGGCCTGCCCGGCGTCGGCGACCACGCGGTTGTAGAGGGCGCCGTGCGGCTTGACGTACGCGACGCCCGTGCCCGCGGCGCGGGCGAACACCTCCAGCGCGCCGATCTGGTAGCTGATCTCGTCGGCCAGTTCCTCCGGGGGCACCTCCATCGCCCGGCGCCCGAATCCGGCCAGGTCCCGGTAGGAGACCTGGGCGCCGATCCGGATGCCGGCGGCCGCGGCGCGGTCGCACACCCGCCGCATGATGGAGGGGTCGCCCGCGTGGAAACCGCACGCGACGTTGGCGCTGGTCACCACGGAGAGCATGGCCTCGTCGTCGGTCAGGGACCAGCGTCCGAAGCCTTCTCCGAGGTCCGCGTTGAGGTCGATCACGGTGTGGGTCATGGGTGGTGCGGCTCTCCTCGCTTCTCCTCGCAACCTTGCGGGTGCCGTCTCACGCGACCTGCTGGTCGACGTCCCGGATGTCGGTGATGAACATGTACCCCGGCGCGTGCGTGATGGCGAACGGCGGGCGCGAGGCCATCAGTGCGGCCTGCGGCGTCACCCCGCAGGCCCAGAAGACGGGCACGTCGCCGGGCTCGGCCTGCACGGGGTCGCCGTAGTCGGGGCGGTTCAGGTCCGCTATGCCCAGGGCGGCCGGGTTCCCGATGTGGACGGGGCCGCCGTGGACGCCGGGCATCCGCGCGGTGACCCGGACCGCGGTGCCGACGAGCCCCGCCGGGACCGGCCGCATCGACACCACGACAGGCCCCCACAGCCGGCCGGCGGGGCGGCAGTAGCGGTTGGTGCGGTACATCGCGACGTTGCGGCCCTGGTCGACGTGGCGCAGCGGCACCCCGGCACCGCGCAGCGCGGTCTCGAAGGTGAAGCTGCAGCCGATGAGGAAGGAGACCATGTCGTCGCGCCAGTGGCGGACGACGTCCTGGGGCTCCTCGACCAGCACCCCGTTCTCCCAGACCCGGTAGCGCGGGAGGTCGGTGCGCAGGTCGGCGCCGGGGGCGAGCGCGGTGCTCCGGGCGCCGGGCTCGGTGATGTCCAGCAGCGGGCACGGCTTGGGGTTGCGCCGGCAGAACAGGGCCACGTCCTGGGCCCAGTCGGCGGGCACGGCGATCAGGTTGACCTGCGTGTAGGCGGAGCACCAGCCGGTGGTGGGCCGGGCGGTGCCGTCCCGGAACATCGTCCGGGCCGCCGACGGGGTCAGAAGGGATTCCTTCACAGTTGCCACCCTAGATTCTCGTTGAACAATCCGACAAGGAACCTGTTGTCTCGTCCCCGGGTTTTCGATTGACTGGGGCTCTGCGAGCCCGTGAGACGAGGGATGTGACATGGCAGCCGAGCTCGATCCGGCCGTTCTGGCCGGCGACCGTGCCCTGCTGGGGCGTTCCAGCACCGCCGACCGGGTCGCGGACATCCTGCGCACCCGGATCTCCGAGGGCTTCCTGTCCCCCGGGACCAAGCTCTCCGAGGACGCCATCGGCACGGCCCTCGGTGTCTCGCGCAACACGCTGCGCGAGGCGTTCCGGTTGCTGACGCACGAGAAGCTGCTCGTCCACGAGCTCAACCGGGGCGTCTTCGTACGGGTCCTGACCGTGCAGGACGTGGTGGACATCTACCGCGTGCGCCGCCTCGTGGAGTGCTCGGTGGTCCGCCATCTCGGCGCCCCGCCGTACGACCTGACGCCCGCGGAGGCCGCCGTCGAGGAGGGCGAGCGCGCCGCCGGGGAGGACGACTGGCGAGCACTCGGCACAGCCAACATCCACTTCCACCACGCGGTGGTGGACCTGGCGCACAGCCGGCGGCTGACCGAGCTGATGACCGGCGTCCTCGCCGAACTCCGCCTGGTCTTCCACGCGATGGACAATCCGCGCGAGTTCCACGAGCCCTACCTCGGCCGCAACCGCGAGCTGCTCACCGCCCTGCGGGCCGCCGATCTGGTCAAGGCCGAGCTGCTGCTCGCGTCGTACCTGGACGATGCGGAGCGGCAACTCGTACGGCGCTACTCGGAGTCCGTCGCCCTGACGTGAGCGCGGCGCACGAAGCGGCGGGCACGGTCGTCGTTCACGATCGGGGGGCGGCGCGGGGTTGCTGTCATGGCGACCTCACAGGGGCAGGCGGTGCTGCGGACCGGGCGTGCCCACCAATGTAAGGATTGTTCAACGATCCCTCAAGAGGGCAGAACACACTTTCCGTTGGACCGTCCGGGGCGCCTGCCGCGGCGCGGAGATCAGGCCAGCCCCGCCGCTATGGCGCGGCGCACGGCGTCGGCCCGGTCCCGGATCCCCGCCTTGGCGAAGAGGTTGTTGATGTGCGTCTTGACCGTGGCCTCGCTGATGAACAGCTTCTCGGCGATGGCCCGGTTCGGCAGCCCCCGGCCGATGAGCGTGAGCACCTCGCGCTCACGCGGGGTGATGTCCGCGGGCAGCGGCCGCACCGGCTCCTGCGGACCGGGGCGCACCGTGGCGAGGAGCCGGTTCTGCACCTCGCGGTCGAGCACGGACTGGCCCGCGGCGGCCGCCACGATCGCGCGGAGGATGTCCTGCCGGCCCGCGTTCTTGGTCAGATAGCCCCGGGCCCCGGCGCTCAGCGCGGCCAGGATCGAGTCGTCGTCGGCGAACGTGGTCAGCACGACCACGGCCACGTCGGGGTGCTCCTCGCTCAGCCTGCGGGTCGCCTCGGTCCCGTCCATCACGGGCATGCGCAGGTCCATCAGCACCACGTCCACCGGCCCGTCCGCGACCGCGGCCAGCACCTCGGCCCCGTTCGCGGCGGCCGCGACGACGTCGATGTCCTCGGACAGCGCGAGCACGGCCGCGAGCGGCTCGCGGACGGCGGCCTGGTCGTCGGCGACGACCACCCGCAGCGGCGTCCGGTTCCCGGTCTGCTCATTCATCGGGGATCACTGCCTCCACCTGCCAGCCGCCCTCGTCCGGTCCCTCGGTGACCGGACCCGCGGTGATGGTCCCGCCCAGCAGGGCGACGCGTTCGCGCATCCCGATCAGTCCCATCCCGCTCCCGGCGCCCGTGGTCACGGTACGGGTCGCGGGGCGGTTGCGGATCGTCAGCGCCGTCGAGGACGGGGCGAACGCCAGCTCCACGCGGACCTCGCCGCCCGGGGCGTGCCGGGCGGCATTGGTCAAGGACTCCTGGGCGATCCGCAGCAGGTTCTGGGTCACCGGGGCCGGCACCTCGCGGACGGCGCCGGTGACGGCGAGCGCGTCGCGATGGCCGGACGACTCGACCATCGCGGACAGGCTCTCGACCAGCGGCAGGGCGTCCTCGCGCAGCGCGTGCACGGTCCACTGCGCCTGCTTCAGGCTGTCCTTGACCATGCCGTGCGCCTTGGTGGTGGCCTCGCGGACCTTGTCCAGGTCCCCGGTGTCGAGCAGCGCGTCGGCCAGTTCCAGCTGCATGTTGATCCCCGCGAGGGAGTGCGCCAGTACGTCGTGCACGTCCCGGGCGATCCTGCTGCGCTCGGTCAGCACGGCCGTCTGCGCCTCGGCCCGGGCGACGCGTTCGGCGGACTCTGCCGCCGCGAGCGCGGCCCGCACGGCCTCGTGGTGGCTGCGGTTGAGTATCCCCGCCAGCACCGGGGCGCCCGCGGCGAGCCCGAGGGCCCACGGCAGTACGTCATGGCCCTGCCCCAGGCGGTAGTACAGGACGCCGCCGCACAGCACGCTGCACAGCAGCGCGAGGCCCAGCGCCCACCTGGTCTCCAGCCGGTACCCGAGGTGACCGCTGATGAAGAAGGCGAAGAGGTAGGTCGTCCCGCTGTCGCCGGCGCCGAGCAGCGCGGCCGCCGCGACGATGCCGAGTGCGAACCAGACCAGGGCGGCCCGCTGGGGCACCTTCGCCTCGGGCAGGGTCCGGATCAGCAGCGCCGCGCAGTTGACCAGGAAGAGCAGGAGCACCACCAGGCCCTGGCCGCCGAGGCCCATCGGCCGGATGGTCAGCGCCCCCGCGACGACGACGGCGGCCGGGATGATCCACTGCACCCGCAGGTCCCGCCCCGGAACCTTCCGCGGGCCGTCCCCCGGGGACGGGGCCGGCCCGGGCGAGGGGGGCGTGGCGGCGGGCATGGCCCGACCATAGCCCACCGGTGTTCCGGACAAGGTCACGGTCACACCACGTGGTCGAGGGCGGGCGCGGCGGACGCGGTCCGCCGGGTGCGGACCACCATCCGGCTCCGGACGAAGATCGTGGCCAGCCGTGTCACCACCTCGGTGAGGGCCATGAGGACGAAGGCCGCGACCCAGGCCTGGCTGCTGGTGATGTGGTGGGCCACGCTGAACCGGCCGACGTCGTCCGCGCCGCCGCCGTGCTCCACCCACATCTGGAAACCCATCCGCGCGCCCATGCCGAGCACCCACAGGACCGCCGAGACCGCACCGGCCTTGATCAGGATGTGCTCGCCGGAGGCCCGGACCCGGGTGTAGACCCCGCCGGCGACCCCCAGCACGGCACCGACGCCGATCAGGGTGCCGATCAGGACCAGGTCGTTGCCGGCGGTGGGGACCGTGTCGAGATACGTGCGGGCCACGAAGGCCACGATCCCGAGCGGGAGGAGGAACGTCAGGGGGCGCAGGCGGTCTTCCCGCAGCTGCCGGAAGACGACGAGGATGAGGGCGATGTCCGTGATCCACTCGGTTGCTGTCATGCCCTCCAGCGTGCCGACGCGGGGCCCGCGGCACCTGGACCCAGGGGTGGAACCGGGGGTGGAGATCGGCTAGGGCTCCCCCTCCACCGCACGGCGGATCGCCGCCGCGAAGGGCCCCGGGTACTCCACGGGCGCGAAGTGCCCCACCCCGTCGACGAGTTCGAGGGTCACGTCGGTGAAGAACTCCGCCAGCCGGTCGGACCACGCACGGGGGAAGAGCGGATCGAACTCGGGCCAGAGCACCGCGGTCGGCACGGTGATCCGCTCCTCCGCCGCCGGTGCCGTCTCCGCGAGCGCGTTCGCCACCGCGCCGGCGCCCGCCCGGTACCAGGCGAGGGACGCGGTGAAGGAGCCCGGCGGGCCGTAGGAGCCGACCAGGCGGAGCAGCCGCCCCTCGTCGGGGGTGAAGGACGGCCCGGACCAGTGCGTCCAGAAGTGCCGCAGGTACGTGCGCACCGCCACCGGGTCCCCGTCGATCAGCTCCTCGGAGAGCGGGAGCCGGTGGAACCACTGGTACCAGAACTCCCGCTGTGCGCCCGGGTCGAGCATGCGCCGCCCGATGCCCGGCAGCGGCGGGGCGACGACGAGCGCGCGCACCTCGTCCGGATGGTCGCGCGCCACGGTCTGCGCGACGCGGCTGCCGATGTCGTAGCCGGCCAGCACCGGCCGCTGCAGGCCGAGTTCGCGGACCAGCCCGAGGACGCTGCGCGCCTGGGCGGCGGAGTCGTACTGCTCGGCGGGCTCGGCGGCGTGCTTGTCCGAGCCGCCGAAACCGCGCAGGTCGGGGACGACCACGTCGCAGAATCCCGCCAGCAGGGGGATCAGATCGCGGTAGTCGCCGCGGTCGCCCGGCCACCCGTGGAGCAGCACGACCGGCGCGCCCGCACCCCAGCGGTCGTAGGCGAGCCGGAATCCGTCCACCGGTGCGCTGTGGGGCATGCGAGACCTCCCGAACCGAGTCGATCACCGGGTGCCACGCTACCGCCCGGCGCATTACCTCCGGTAAATCTGCACACCGCACACGCCGACGACATATCGCGCCCGACCGGCCGTCCGGTCTACCCTCCGCCGCGCGGCCTTTGATCCGGAGTGCCCGGTTCCGCCGGGGCCGGTCCATCACTTCCGCGTGAAGAACCTGGCACCAAGCCGTGGGAATTCGGGACCCGACGTGAAGTCGACAATCCGAACCACATTCGAACACGCGCACCGGCAATTGGCTGGGCCACGCGACCCCGTGCTTGGATCCTCAGCGGTGGCGGGAGGTCCTCCCTGATTCGCCACTCGATATCTGTCAGCACGAAGGGAAGCACCATCATGAACTTCACCCCGCAGGTCGAGACCCGCGAGATTTCCGACGCCGACCTCGACAACGTCTCCGGTGGCCTGGTGGGCGGCCTGGTCAGCAACGTGACCGGCACCGTCGACTCCATCGCCCCGGTCTCGGGCACCGTCGCCGGCGTCGTCGGCACGGTCGAGGGCCTCACCGGCCTGAACACCGGCGCGGTCACCGGCCTGGCCACCGGCCTCGTCGCCGGTCTCTGAGACGGCACCGCAACCGTGGGCCCCGGCAACCTCCCTTCCGGGGCCCACGGGCGTGCCCGCGGGCTGTACGCACAGGGCCCCGGCGACCGACAACGAATAATACGGCCGAGGGAAGAGTCCAGTGCAGTTCCGACAAAAAGCCCTCACCAAGCTGCAATCGCCCGAGGAGCTCGATCTCCCGGTGCGTTTCGCAAAACCGCGGGGCGTCCTCGTGATGTCCGTCGCGATTGTCGCGACGGCCGCCGCCGCATTCTGGGCGGTCACCGGTTCCGTCGCATCCACAATGGACGCCCCGGGAATTCTCACACACGGCCAGGGCAGTTATGTGCTGCAAAGCCCGGTGGCCGGACAGGTCACCCGGGTGTTCGCCGAGGAAGGCGGGCGACTGCCCGCCGACGCGCCCCTGCTCAAAGTGCGCACCCCGGACGGCGACGTCCTGATCCGCACCGTGGACGCGGGCCGGGTGACCGCGCTGGCGGCCACCATCGGCACGGTCGTCACCGTCGGTACGGACGTGGCGGCCGTGGAGCGCGTCGCCCACACCGGCGACCCGCTGACCGCCACCTTGTACGTGCCCGCGGGCAGCGCCTCCACCGTGCCGGTCGGCGCCGCCGTCGACCTGACCGTCGAATCGGTCTCCCAGCAGCGCTACGGCGTGCTGCGCGGCCATGTGCAGGCCGTGGGGCGGACCGTGCAGACGGCCCGGCAGATCACCGCCTACCTCGGGGACGGCCAGCTCGCACAGGCCTTCGCCCGCGCCGGGCGCCCCGTCGCGGTCCAGGTGCGGCTGGACACCTCGCGCCGCACCGCGTCCGGCTACGCGTGGTCGTCCTCCGACGGGCCGCCGTACGCCCTCGACTCCATGACCCTGGCCGACGGCGCCGTGCACCTCGCCGCCCAGCGCCCGCTCGATTGGCTGCTCCCGTGACCGCGACCGCTCCCCCGCCCCAGGTCGGCCACCGGCGGGGCGACACCCGCCCCCGGCCCAAGTCCCGCAAACCGCGCCGCTACCCGTCGGTGCGCACCCCCACCGTGCTCCAGATGGAGGCGGTGGAGTGCGGCGCCGCCTCCCTGGCCATGGTGCTGGGCCACTACGGCCGCCACGTGGCGCTGGAGGAACTGCGGATCGCCTGCGGTGTCTCCCGCGACGGCTCCCGGGCCAGCAACCTGCTCAAGGCGGCCCGCGGATACGGGCTGCGCGCCAAGGGCATGCAGATGGAGACGGCCGCGCTGACCGGCGTGCGCGCCCCGGCCATCCTGTTCTGGGAGTTCAACCACTACGTCGTCTACGACGGCACGGGCCGCCGCCTCGGCCGGCGCGGCGTGCACGTCAACGACCCCGACAAGGGCCGCCGTTTCGTGCCGCTGGAGGACTTCGACACCAGCTTCACCGGTGTCGTCCTCACCTTCGAACCCGGTCTGGACTTCCAGCGCGGCGGCCGCAGACCCGGTGTGCTCGCCGCACTGCCCACCCGCCTGCGCGGCACCGGCGGCACCCTGCTGACGGCCCTGCTGGCCAGCCTGCTGCTGGTCGGGGTCGGCGCGGCGCTGCCCGCGCTCAGCCGCACGTACATCGATCTGTTCCTGATCGGGCAGCAGACCTCGCTGCTCGGTGTGCTGTTCGCGGGGATGGCCGCCATGGTGGCGCTCACCGCCGCCCTCACCGCGGTGCAGCAGTCCAACCTGCTGCGCGGCCGCGTCATCTCCTCGACGCTGGGCAGCGCCCGCTTCCTGCGCCACCTGCTCCGGCTGCCGGTCGCCTTCTTCACCCAGCGCAGCCCCGCCGACCTGGTGCAGCGCCTGCAGTCCAACGACGCCGTCGCCGAGACCCTGGCCCGCGACCTGGCCTCCGCGGCGGTGGACGGGATCGTGGTCGTCCTCTACGCCCTGCTGCTGTGGAGCTACGACCCGCAACTGACCGTCCTGGGCGTGGGGATCGCGCTGCTCAACGTCGTCGCCATGCGGGTCGTGGTCCGGCTGCGGGCGACCCGGACGCAGAAGCTGCGGGCCGACAACGCCCGGCTGACCAACACCGCCTACACCGGCCTCCAGTCGATCGAGACCATGAAGGCCACCGGCGGCGAGAACGGCTACTTCCGCCGCTGGGCGGGCCAGCACGCGGTCACCCTGGAGGAGCAGCAGCGGCTGGGGGTGCCGAGCGCCTGGCTGTCGGTGGTCGCGCCCACGCTCGCCACGCTCAACAGCGCGCTCATCCTCTGGATCGGCGGCCTGCGGGCGGTGGAGGGCCACATCTCCATCGGCCTGCTCGTCGCCTTCCAGGCGCTGGTCACCCGCTTCACCGCGCCCGTGACCCGGCTGAACGGTGTCGCGGGACGCATCCAGGACTTCGCGGCGGACGTCGCCCGGCTCAAGGACGTGGAGAACTTCCCCGTGGACGCGCTCTATTCGCGGCCCGAGGCCGAGGCCGGCACCCGCCGGCTCAAGGGCCACGTGACGCTGGAGGAGATCACGTTCGGCTACAGCCCGCTCGACAAGCCGCTGCTGACGGGGTTCTCGCTCTCGGTCGCCCCCGGGCAGCAGGTGGCGCTGGTCGGCGGCTCCGGCAGCGGCAAGTCGACGGTCTCGCGCCTCGTCTCGGGTCTGTACAGCCCCTGGAAGGGCGCGATCCGCATCGACGGACAGCGCCTGGAGGACATCCCGCGCAGTGTGCTCGCCGCCTCCGTCTCCTTCGTCGACCAGGACGTCTTCCTCTTCGAGGGAACGGTGCGCGACAACGTGGCGCTGTGGGACCCGTCCATCCCCGACGAGGACGTGGTGACCGCCCTGCGCGACGCCGCCCTGTACGACGACGTGATCGCCCGCCGTCCCGGCGGCATCCACAGCCGTGTCGAGCAGGACGGCCGCAACTTCTCCGGCGGGCAGCGGCAGCGGCTGGAGATCGCGCGGGCGCTGGTGCGCCGCCCCAGCATCCTGGTGCTGGACGAGGTGACCAGCGCCCTGGACGCCACGACCGAGCAGCTCATCATCGACAACCTGCGGCGGCGCGGCTGCGCCTGCGTGGTGATCGCGCACCGGCTCAGCACCGTGCGCGACAGCGACGAGATCGTGGTGCTCGACCACGGCTCCGTCGTGGAGCGCGGGCGGCACGAGGACCTCGTCGCCGCAGGCGGGGCCTACGCCCACCTGGTCAAGGAGCACTGACGTGATCCCCGTACAACCCGCCGACGCTGCCGACGCCGCCGGCACCACCGGCGACCCGGTGATCGCGGCCCTCGGCGGCCTCGGCACGCCGGTGGACTGCGCGGGACTGCGCAGCCTGCCCCTGGAGGGGCCGCACGTCCTGTGGCTGGTCGTGGCGGGCTCCCTCGACCTGTTCGCCGTCGACGCGGCCCAGCAGGGGCACTGGCACTTCCTCGGCCGGCTGGAGGCGGGCACCCTGCTGCTGGGACCCGTCGAGGGCCCGCAGCACACGCTCGTCGGGCGCCCGCTGCCGTCCTGCGTCCTGCGCCGCGTCCCGCTGCGCGAACTGCACCGCCCCGGGTACGACGGCGCCTGGGCGTACGACACCCAGGAGCAGGCGCTGAGCCTGCTGGAGCAGGCGTTCGCGCTCGGTGTGGGGCGCAGCCAGCGCGTGCTGTACGAGGCCCCCCTGGACGGCCGCACCTCGGCGGACGAGGCCGTGGCGGACGACGACATCCTCTGGCTCCCCGTCGCCCCCGGCAGCGTCCAGTACGGAGCGGCCTACAGCACCGAGGCGGCGGGCGACCTGCTGCTCGACGCCGCGATGTGGCAGGGCATGGTCAACCAGCAGTACCGGCTGCTGTCCACGCTCGACCGCTGGATCGAGCGGCTGGAGCAGGCCCACGAGGACCGCACCGCCGCGGGCATCCGGGCCGGCGAGGCCGTCCGCGAGCAGGCCGACCAGGCGCTCCTCGCGTCCATCGCCCGCTCCCGCAAGGCGCCGTCCCGTGCCTCGGCGGCCTCGGACGACACGACCTGGGCCGTCTGCCGGGTGGTCGCCCGCGCCGCGGGGATCACGCTCGTGTCCCCGTCCGCGAGCGGAACGGCCGGGGACCGGGTCGGCCGGGTCGGCCGGGTCGACGTGGTCGACCGCGTCGACCCGGTCGAGCGCATCGCGGTCGGGTCGCGGATCCGCACCCGCCCCGTGCGGCTCGACGGCCGGTGGTGGCGGGAGAACGCCGGCCCGCTGGTCGGGCACCGGGCAGCGTCGGGGACGCCGGTCGCGCTGCTGTGGCGGCGGGGCGGCTACGACGCGGTCAACCCCGCCAGCGGCAGCCGCATCCGCGTCACGGCCGGCAACGCCGCGGAGTTCGCCCCGCAGGCGGTGATGTTCTACCGGCCGCTGCCCGAACACCCCCTGCGCCCCTGGCGGTTGCTGCGTTTCAGCCTGCGCGGAACCGGCTCCGACCTGCGCGCCCTGATCCTCAGCGGGCTGATCACCGTGCTGCTCGGCGCGCTGGTGCCGATCGCCACCGGGCAGGTGCTCGGCCGGTACGTGCCCGGCGCGGAGACCGGGCTGATCGTGCAGGTCTCGTGCGCGATCATCGTCAGCAGCGTGGTGTCGGCGGCCTTCATGCTGCTGCAGAACCTCACGCTGCTGCGGGTGGAGGGCCGCATCGAGGCCACCTTGCAGCCCGCGGTCTGGGACCGGCTGCTGCGGCTGCCGACGTCCTTCTTCTCGGAGCGCTCGACGGGTGAACTGGCGAGCGCCGCGATGGGCGTCAGCGCCATCCGCCGCGTCCTCGCCGGCGTCGGCCCGGTCGCCGTCCAGTCGGGCACCGTCGGCGCCATGAACATCGTCCTGCTGCTGGTGTTCAGCGTCCCGCTGGCGCTGGTCGCGATCGGCATGCTGATCGTGATCGCCGCCGTCTTCCTCGGCCTCGGGCTGTGGCAACTGCGGTGGCAGCGGCAGCTGGTCGAGCTGGGCAACAAGCTCAACAACCAGGCGTTCCAGACCCTGCGCGGGCTGCCGAAGCTGCGCGTCGCGGCCGCCGAGAGCTTCGCCTACGCGGCCTGGGCCCGCGAGTTCGCCCGCAGCCGGGACCTCCAGCAGCGCACCGGGCGGATCAGGAACCTCACGGGCGTGCTCAACGCGGTCTACCTCCCGCTGTGCTCGCTGCTGCTGTTCGTGCTGCTGGCGGGACCGGCCCGCGGCTCGCTGTCCGCGAGCGGCTTCCTCACCTTCAGCACCGCCGTGACGATGCTGCTCACCGCGGTCACCCAGCTCACCGGGGCGCTGGTCTCGGCCGCCGCCGCGCTGCCGATGTACGAGCACATCAAGCCGGTGCTCGACCAGCTCCCCGAGGTGCGGGGCGCCAGCACCCAGCCCGGCGAGCTGTCCGGGGCGATCGAGGCCCGGGGGCTCTCCTTTCGCTGGTCCGCGGACGGCCCCCTGGTCCTGGACGACGTGTCCTTGGAGGTGCGGCCCGGCGAGTTCGTGGCGATCGTGGGTCCCAGCGGCTGCGGCAAGTCCACCCTGCTGCGGCTGCTCATCGGCTTCGACCGGCCCGCGGCCGGCAGCGTGCTGTACGACGGCCAGGACCTCGCGGCCCTGGACCAGGCCGCGGTGCGCCGGCAGTGTGGCGTCGTCCTGCAGAACGCCCAGCCGCTCACCGGCTCCATCCTGGACTGCATCTGCGGCGCCGAGGCCTTCACACAGGAGGAGGCGTGGGAGGCGGCCGCGATGGCGGGCCTGGCGGAGGACATCAAACGGATGCCGATGGGGCTGCACACCATGATCTCCGGGGGCGCGACGGTCTCCGGAGGCCAGCGGCAGCGCCTCATGATCGCCCAGGCCCTCGTCCGCCGCCCGCGCATCCTCTTCTTCGACGAGGCCACCAGCGCGCTCGACAACGAGACGCAGCGGGTCGTCATCGAGAGCACCCGCGCCCTGCGCGCCAGCCGCGTCGTCATCGCGCACCGGCTCACCACGGTCATGGACGCGGACCGCGTCGTCGTCATGTCCGACGGCCGGGTCGTGGAGCAGGGACGCCCCGCCGACCTCCTCGCGGACCCCGGGGGCCGGCTCCGCGAACTCGTCCGCCGTCAAATGGCGTGATCACGCGGTCCGGGCCCCGCGGAACCCGGCCGGGCCACGTGGCCGATCCGGAACTCTGTGCGGAATCAGCCCTGCCCCGGAGTCGGTGGATCGTAGGCTGATGTCAGCGATTGTTCGCCATGTGTACGAATCCCGTGCCCCGGAGGGACCGTCCAATGAAGATGCTGATCAATGTCCCCGAGACCGTGGTGGCCGATGCGCTGCGGGGAGTCGCCGCCGCGCATCCGGAGTTGACGGTCGACATCGAGAACCGGGTGGTGGTCCGCAAGGACGCGCCGGTCGCCGGAAAGGTCGGTCTGGTGTCGGGGGGCGGGTCGGGGCACGAGCCGCTGCACGTGGGGTTCGTGGGGCGGGGGATGCTGGACGGGGCCTGTGCCGGGGAGGTCTTCACCTCACCGGTGCCCGACCAGATGGTGCGGGCGGCCGCGGCCGTCGACAGCGGCGCGGGCGTACTGTTCGTGGTGAAGAACTACACGGGTGACGTGCTGAACTTCGACATGGCCGCGGAACTGGCCGAGGACGAGGGCATCCAGGTCGCCAAAGTCCTGGTCAACGACGACGTGGCGGTCACCGACAGCCTCTACACGGCCGGACGCCGCGGCACCGGCGGCACGCTGTTCGTGGAGAAGATCGCCGGGGCGCTGGCCGAGGAGGGCGCGCCGCTGGAGCGCGTGCAGTCCGTCGCACGGCAGGTGAACGAGATGACGCGGAGCTTCGGGGTGGCGCTGACCGCGGTCAGCACGCCCGCCAAGGGCAGCCCCACGTTCGACCTGCCCGCCGGGGAGCTGGAACTCGGCATCGGCATCCACGGGGAACCCGGCCGGGAGCGGCGGGCGATGATGACCTCGGGGGAGATCGCGGAGTTCGCGGTCGACGCGATCCTGGACGACCTGCGCCCGAACGGGCCGGTGCTGCTCCTGGTCAACGGTATGGGCGCGACGCCGCTGCTGGAACTGTACGGATTCAACGCCGAGGTGCACCGGGTGCTGGCGGCCCGCCACGTCGCGGTGGCCCGCACGCTGGTCGGCAACTACGTCACGTCGCTGGACGCGGCGGGCGCCTCGGTGACGCTGTGCCAGGTGGACGACGAACTGCTGCGCCTGTGGGACGCGCCGGTGAGCACACCGGCGCTGTGCTGGGGCGCCTGAGAAGCAGGAGGAGCACGACAGATGAGCGAGGGACCGTCCGGGGCTGCGGCGATCGACACGGCTTTCATACGCCGCTGGCTCGTCTCAGCGGCCTCGGTGATCGAGCGGGAGGCCGACCGGCTCACCGAGCTCGACTCCCCCATCGGTGACGCCGACCACGGGGCCAACATGCGGCGCGGCTTCATCGCGGCGCGCACGGCCGTCGAGAAGGAGCCGCCGGACACCCCCGGCGGCGTCCTGGTGCTGGTCGGCCGGCAGCTGATCAGCACGGTCGGCGGCGCGTCGGGTCCGCTGTACGGCACCCTTCTGCGCAAGGCCGGCAAGGCGCTCGGGGACGCGGAGCACGTCACCCCCGAGCAGTTCGCCCAGGCGCTGCGCGACGGGGTCGACGCGGTCGCGACGCTGGGCGGGGCCGCGCCGGGCGACAAGACGATGGTGGACGCGCTGGCCCCGGCCGTGGAGGCGCTGTCCTTCGCGCTCGACAAGGGCGCGGGACTGGCGGAGGCCCTGTCGGCGGCCGCGATCGCCGCCGACGAGGGCGCGACCGCCACCACGCCTCTGGTGGCGCGCAAGGGGCGGGCGAGCTATCTGGGTGAGCGCAGCGCGGGTCACCAGGACCCGGGGGCGACCTCCTCGGCGCTGCTCCTCGGCGTCCTCGCGATGACGTCGCGGGAGGGCGCGGAATGACCGTGGGCGTGGTGCTGGTGTCGCACAGCGCGACGGTCGCGGAGTCGGTGGCTCACATGGCCGCCGGGCTGAACGGCGGCGGCGCGAAGGTGCCGGTGGCCGCCGCGGGCGGTACCCCCGACGGCGGGCTGGGCACCGACGCGGAGAAGATCGTCGCGGCGGCGCGCTCCGTCGACCGCGGCGAGGGTGTGGCGGTCATCGCCGACCTGGGGAGCGCCGTGCTGACGGTCAAGACCCTGCTGGCCGAGGAGGACGGTCTGCCGCCCCGCACCCGCCTGGCGGACGCGCCCTTCGTGGAGGGCGCGGTGGCCGCCGTGGTGACGGCGTCGGCCGGTGGGGATCTGGACGCCGTCGTGGCGGCGGCCCAGGAGGCGTACAGCTTCCGCAAGAGCTGATCCCCCGAGGTGCCCCGGGCACGGCGACGGCCGCCGCGATGGTCCGCGACGGCCGTCGGTGCTCCCTGCTCCCCTGTTCCCCTGTTCCCCTGTTCCCGCGGCTCCCGGCCGCGGCGGGGTCAGCCGCGCGCGGCGGCGCGTCCGTAGCGGCGCTCGAAGCGCTCGACGCGGCCGGCGGTGTCCATGACCCGGGCATTGCCGGTGTAGAACGGGTGGCTCGCCGCGGAGATCTCCACGTCGAACACGGGGTAGGTGTTGCCGTCCTCCCAGACGACGGTCTTGTCGCTGGTCAGCGTGGACCGGGTGAGGAAGGCGTGGTCCGCGCTGCGGTCGCGGAAGACGACCGGACGGTAGGCGGGGTGGATCGCGTGCTGCATGACGCTCCTCCAGTCAGGTGCGGTGGTGGGACGGACGGCGGTGGGGCTCTGCCGGGACGGCGCTGGGTCAGCGCTCCTCGCGGAACGGCACGTGGCGGCCGACGGCCGGGTCGTACTTGCTGAGGACCATGCGGTCCGGGTCGTTGCGCCGGTTCTTCCGGGTCACATAGGTGGTGCCGGTACCGGCGGTCGACCGGAGCCTGATCACCGGGCGCTGCTCGCTGCGGGCCATGAGCGGGTCCTTTCTGCCATCGCAATGGTTTTCATTTCCATCGGATGTCCCTCTCAACGCGGGGCACCCCCCGCTCATTCCCGCACTCCCCGCCCGCTGCGGCGAAGATGGAACCAGGCGCCGCCGGCACCCGTCGGCGGCGGTGACAGGAGGGCTGACACCCATGGCCCGCGGCCCCGGCACCCCGCGCCCCCGCCCCCGCCCTTTGCCGCTGCCCCGGTGGGCCTGGTGGTTCCTCTTCGCCTCGTACGCGCTCATCGCGGCCTGCGTCGCCGTCGACATCATCAGCGGTCCGGAGACGACCGTGTCACCGGTCCTGGCGGCACTGCCGGTGCTGGCCGGGGTCAAGTCCCGCCGGGCCCGCGTGCCGCTGCTGGCGGGCGTCGTGGCGATCGGCCTGGTCTTCCTCCTCGCCGTGGTCGACAGAGGGGTCCCCGCCCTGGTGCACGTCACCTCCGGGGTCGCCGTCCTGGCCGTGACCTTCACCATCACCGGGGCCGTCGTCCTCGTCACCGCCAGGGAACGCGAACTGGCGCAGGTCCGCGGCGTCGCCGAGGCCGCGCAGGGGGCGCTGCTGCGGCCCCCGCCGCCGCGGGTGGGCGGACTCCAGGTGGCCGTGCGCTACGTGGCGGCGGAGGCCGAGGCGCGGATCGGCGGGGATCTGTACGAGGTCGTGGAGACCGGGTTCGGTGTACGGGTCCTGCTCGGCGACGTGCGCGGCAAGGGCCTGGACGCCGTCAAGACCGCCGCCGACGTGCTGGGCGTCTTCCGCGACGCCGCCCGCGCGGAACCCGCCCTCGACGTGGTGGCGACCCGGCTGGACGGCGCGCTGGTGCGCCGCGGCGGAGCCGAGGAGTTCGTCACCGCCGTCCTGCTGACCGTACCCCCCGCCGGTGACACCGCCGTCCTGGTCAACTGCGGCCACCCTCCGCCGCTGCTGTGCCACGACGGCGGTGTGGCGGAGGTGGTACCGGAGGCGTACGCGGCGCCGCTCGGACTGCTGCCGCTCACCGGCGGCCGCTACCGTCCCCAGTCCGTGCCCTACCGCCCGGGCGACCTGCTGCTGCTCCACACCGATGGTGTGTCCGAGGCGCGCGACCGGCGCGGCCTCTTCTATCCGCTGGCCGAGCGGATCGCGGACATGCCCGCGCAGGACCCGCAGACGCTGCTCGACCGCGTCCTGATCGACCTCCACGCCTGGACGGGCGGCGGGCTCGGCGACGACGCGGCGCTGCTGGCCCTGCGGCGCCCGCGCTGACCGCGCCGGGTGGCGGGTCGGTCGGACAGCGCCTCCCGGAGCCACCGCGTCCAGAACGCCTCCGGTTCGATGGCCCCGCGCAGCACGAGGTCCCGCAGCCGGTCCTCGTCGGCCGCGAAGCGCGCGACCGGCGCGGCCTCTTCCATCTGCTGGCCGAGCGGGTCGCGGACATGCCCGCGCAGGACCCGCAGACGCTGCTCGACCGCGTCCTGGACCGGTACCGGGCCCGGCGACGACGCGGCGCCCGCGCCGACCGCGCCGCGTGGCGGGCCCGTCAGACCAGGTCCATCGTCCCGACCTCGGCCAGCGCCTCCCGGAGCCACCGCGTCCAGAACGTCTCCAGTTCGATGCCCCCGCGCAGCACGAGGTGCCGCAGCCGGTCCTCGTCGGCCACGAGGCCGGGCGGGAAGTCGCGCCGCTCGATGTCCGCGTACTCGGCCAACTGGGCCTCGTGCAGCGCCAGGTGCCTGCGCAGTTCCTCCGCCAGGCCGCGGCCCCCGACCACCGCCGCCGCGCGCATGCGCAGCAGCAGCGGGTCGCGGATCGGCCGGGGTTCGTCACCGGCGGCGACCCAGCCCGCCAGTTCCTGCCGCCCGGCGGGCAGCACCTCGTACTCCTTCTTCTGTCCCCGGGCGGGGTGCGCCGCGGGCAGCGCGCGGATCAGTCCCGCCTCCTCCAGCCGCCCGAGTTCGCGGTAGATCTGCTGGTGCGTCGCGGACCAGAAGTAGCGGATGGAACGGTCGAAGCGCCGCGCCAGCTCCAGCCCCGAGGACGGTTTCTCCAGGAGGGCGGTGAGGATGGCGTGCGGGAGCGACATGCCCGCATCCTACGGACGGGCCGCGGTCACAGCGCCGCGGCCAGTTCGGTGCCCTGGCGGACGGCCCGCTTCGCGTCGAGTTCGGCGGCCTCGTCGGCGCCGCCGATGAGGTGGACCTCGTACCCGGCGGCGCGCAGGGCGTCGTACAGGTCGCGGCGCGGTTCCTGCCCGGCGCACAGGACCACGGTGTCGACCGCCAGCGTGCGGCGCTCGCCGCCGACGGTGATGTGCAGCCCGTCGTCGTCGATCCGGTCGTAGGCGGCTCCCGCGACCATGGTGACGCCCCGGTGCTTCAGCTCGGTGCGGTGGATCCACCCGGTGGTCCTGCCCAGGCCCGCGCCGACCTTGCCGGCCTTGCGCTGCACCAGGTGCACGGTGCGCGGCGGCGCCGGCCGCTCGGGAGCCCGCAGCCCGCCCCGGTTCGCGTAGCCGGTGTCCACGCCCCACTGCCGGAAGTACGTCTCCGGGTCCCGGCTCGCGCCCTCGCCGCCGTCGGTGAGGAACCCGGCCACGTCGAAGCCGATCCCGCCCGCACCGACGATCGCGACCCGCTCGCCCACCGGGGCGCCGTCGCGGAGGACGTCGAGGTAGCTCAGCACGCTGGGGTGGTCCACGCCCTCGATCCGCGGCGTGCGCGGCGCGACGCCGGTGGCGAGGACGACCTCGTCGAAGCCGGGCTCGTGCGCGGCCAGCGTCTCCGGCGTAACAAGGGTGTTCAGGCGCAGTTCCACGCCCTCCTCGGCCAGCCGGGTGCGGAAGTAGCGCAGCGTCTCGTCGAACTCCTCCTTGCCGGGGACGTTGCGGGCGACGGTGAGCTGCCCGCCGATCCGGTCGGCGGAGTCGAAGAGCGTGACGGCGTGGCCGCGTTCGGCCGCGGTGACCGCGCAGGAGAGTCCGGCGGGCCCGGCGCCGACGACCGCGACACGCTTGCGCAACCGGGTGGGCAGGAGGACGAGTTCGGTCTCGTGGCAGGCCCGCGGATTGACCAGGCACGAGGTCAGCCGGCCGCTGAACGTGTGGTCGAGGCAGGCCTGGTTGCAGCCGATGCACGTGTTGATGGCCTCGGCGCGGCCCTGCCGGGCCTTGGCGACGAACTCGGGGTCGGCGAGCATCGGGCGGGCCAGGGACACCATGTCGGCGTAGCCGTCGGCGAGCAACCGCTCGGCGACCTCGGGGGTGTTGATGCGGTTGCTGGTCACCAGCGGCACCGAGACCGCGCCCATGAGCCGCTTCGTCACCCAGGTGTACGCGGCGCGCGGCACGGAGGTGGCGATGGTGGGGATGCGGGCCTCGTGCCAGCCGATGCCGGTGTTGATGATCGTGGCGCCGGCCGCCTCGACCGCCCGGGCGAGGGCGACGACCTCCTCCAGGGACGAACCGCCGGGGACCAGGTCGAGCATCGACAGACGGTAGACGATCACGAAGTCGGTGCCGAGCCGTTCGCGGGTGCGGCGGACGATCTCCAGCGGGAAGCGGGTGCGGTTCTCGAACGGCCCGCCCCAGCGGTCCTCGCGGTGGTTGGTGGCGGGTGCGACGAACTCGTTGATCAGGTAGCCCTCGGAGCCCATGATCTCGACGCCGTCGTAGCCGGCCGCGCGGGCGAGTCCGGCGGCGCGTACGAAGTCCTCGATCGTCTGCTCGACCTCGTCGCCGGTGAGGGCGTGCGGGACGTGGGGGCTGATCGGCGCCTGGAGCGCGCTCGGCGCGACCAGTTCGGGGTGGTAGGCGTACCGCCCGAAGTGCAGGATCTGCATCGCGATGCGGCCGCCCTCGCGGTGCACCGCCCGCGTGACGACGGTGTGCCGGTCCGCCTCCTCCTCGGTGGTCATCCGCGCGCCGCCCGGGTAGGGGCGGCCCGGGTCGTTGGGTGCGATGCCACCGGTGACGATCAGCCCGACGCCGCCCCGGGCCCGCTCGGCGTAGAAGGCGGCCATGCGCTCGAAGCCGCGCTCGGCCTCCTCCAGCCCCACGTGCATCGAGCCCATGAGGACGCGGTTGGGGAGGGTGAGGAACCCGAGGTCGAGCGGGCGCAGCAGATGCGGGTAGCGGCTCATCGAGGTCTCCTCGGGCATCGGCGCGGCGGAGTGCCGCCCGTCCTTTGTAGACCGCGGGCCCTGATTTGTGCAACTAGTTGCACAAGACCCGGCGGCTGCGCCGCGGGATCCGCACAGCGCACCGGGTCAGCCGATGTCGAGGCCGTCGACCAGCCGGTTCAGGAACCGCGTGAACGTCGCCTCGGCGCTGCGAGGGCCCCGGCCGGCTCGGGGGTGCCGGGCTTCGGCGGCGACGGCCGCGAGGTGGCGCGCCTCGGCCGCGGCCCGCGGTTCAGGGTGTGGGCCGCGGCGGGCTCCATCGCGGGTCGCGGCCCGTCGCGGCGAGCAGCCGTCCGAAGCCCGATTGCCCCGGCGGCAACGACACCGGCTCACCGAAGAACTTCATGGAGCGCGCCGTCGACCCATCTCGTCGACGAGGGCCGCCAGCACCCGAACCGCGTCCTCGCCGGGCACGAAGGCGCGGTCCGTGGCCCGGGCCAGGTCCCAGGCGTGCACGGTCAGGTCGAGCAGGACCATGCCGCCGACGGTGCGCGCCGGGAGGTTCATCGAGCCGGCCACCCCCTCGTCGGCACCGGGCACGGCCCACGCCTCCACCAACAGCGCGGCCTCCTCCGCGAAACGGTCGCGCCATCCGTCGCCGAGGGCGGCGAGACGGTCGGGCGTGGAGGAGAAGTCCGCCGGCTGCCTCGCCGCGATCGCCCGGAAGCCGACGACCACGTGGAAGAGGTGGTTCAGCAGGTCCCGCACGTCGTACTCGGCGCACGGCGTCGGCGCCGCCAACCGGTCGTCCGGCACTCCTGCCACCACGGGCAGAGCCCGGTCGCGGACGGCTGCCGGCAATTCACCGATGGTGTCTGTCATGCCGCGACGCTACGGCGGGCCGCGAGCGCCCGGCTTGAACAAACGCGACACCCCGCCGCCGTACCATCGCCCTCATGGCCGGTCAGGACACACCGCGGCGCGACACCCGGGGCATCGTCGCCGCCCCGGAACTCTTCGCCCGTGTGCGCTTCCGGCGGCGGGCCCCCGCGCCGGAACTGCGGCCGTACCTGGAGCACTACTGGCTCATCGACTGGGACCTGGGCGAGCCGTACGCCTCGCACGTCGTGCCGCACCCCTCGGTCAACGTCGTCTTCCAGCGCTTCGCGGGCGCGCCGGACCTCGGGGAGGTCGCCGGCGTCGGACTGGGCCTGTTCACGCAGAAGTTGGAGGGCGCGGGGCGGGTGTGCGGGGTGCAGTTCCGCCCGGGCGGGTTCCGGCCGTTCGCCCCGGCGGTGCCGGTGTCCCACTGGACCGGGCGCCGGGTCGCGCTGGACGAGGCGCTGCCCGGCCACGCCGCCGCGCCCGCTGCCGTGCTCGGGCCGGACGGGGAGGACGACCGGGTCGCCGCCCTGGACGCCTTCCTGCTGTCGCTCGCCCCCGCACCCGATCCCCAGGCCGCCCTGGCGATGGCACTCGCCGAGCGGATCCGGCACGACCGCGGCATCCTGCGCGTGGCCGGGTTCGCGCGTGCCGAGGGGCTGTCCGTGCGCTCGCTGCAACGCCTCTTCGCCGCCCACGTCGGCGTCAGCCCCAAGTGGGTCATCCTCCGCTACCGCATCCACGAGGCCCTGGAGCGCGCCGAGTCCGCGAAGGCCGTCGACTGGGCGGGCCTGGCGGCCGAACTCGGCTACAGCGACCAGGCCCATCTGGTCCGGGACTTCACCGCGACGGTGGGGGTCCCTCCGACCGCCTACGCGGGCTGAGCGCGCGGGTCCACGGGTGCATGCCAAGAGTGACAGGGAACGCACCCAAATGGGGTGATTTCTCCTTGCCTGACATAGTCAAGAAATCTACGCTCATGTCAGCGGGACAGTCACCCGACTGCGGGAGGGCGTCACGGCGTCCGCTCCCGGCGACCACCTCCGCAACCACGGGAGGCCACCGTGATCATCGACTCCGCCACTCTTGATCCGGCATCCGCCTACAAACTGCTCATCGGGAGCATCATTCCCCGGGCGATCGGCTGGGTGAGCACCCTGTCGGTGGACGGCGTCCCCGATCTCGCCCCATGCCGACGCGATGCACCGCACCGCCGCCGAATTCGACCCCGGGGTCGACGAGTTCGACGCGGTGGGCCTGGAGAAGGGGCCGTGCGAGGCGGTGCGGCCGCCGCGGGTGAAGGGGGCGCCGATCGCCATGGAGTGCAGGGTCGAGCGGATCATCACGATCGGCGACCTCGACGACCACGTCGTCTTCGGGGAGGTCGTGCGATTCCACATCCGCGACGACATCCACCTCGACAGGGGCCGCATCGGCACCAACGCCCTTCCCGCGGTCGCGCGGCTCGCGGCCGAGTACACGGTGGTCGAGAACGCCTTCACCACACCGCTGGACGGCGGCATCCTCGGCGCCCGGCACGGACGCCGGGTGAGCCGGCTCGACGCCCGGCCCACCGACTGGTCGCCCATCGACGGCGACGCATGGTCCCCTTCCGGATCGGTCAGGTCCTGAGTCACGCACACCAAGGAGGTTCTTCGCATGGCGGAACGCAAGGATGTCGAGTTCCAGGCCGAGGGTGGCGTGCGCTTGCGCGGGTGGCTCTTCCTGCCCGACGGGCCCGGCCCGCACCCCGCGATCACAATGGCGCACGGTTACGCGGGCACCAAGGACCACGGCCTCGAACCGTTCGCCCGGGCTTTCGCGGACGACGGCTTCGTCGTGCTGCTCCACGACCACCGGGGCTTCGGCGCGAGCGACGGCGAGCCGCGCCAGGATGTCGACCCCTGGGTCCAGATCGCCGACTGGCGGCGGGCGGTCTCGTTCCTCGAGAGCCTGCCCGAGGTCGATCCGCTGCGCATCGGCCTGTGGGGCACCAGTTACGCCGGCGGGCACGCGATCGTCCTGGGGGCGACCGACCGCCGGCTGCGCTGCGTGGTGGCCCAGGTGCCGACGATCAGCGGCTACGAGCAGGGGCTGCGGCGCGTGGCCCCGGAGGCGGTCGCCGGGCTCGAGGAGTCCTTCGCGGAGGACGAGCGCGCCCGGTTCCGCGGGGAACCGCACCGGCGGACCGCGATCGTGAGCGACGACCCCGCCGTGCCCGCCTCCTACCGCACCAGGGAGGCGATCGACTTCTACCTCCAGCCGCTGCCCGAGGGGGTCTGGACGAACGAGGCGACCGTCCGCTCCGGACGCGCCGCCCGGATGTACGAGCCCGGCGCCTGGGTCCCCCGTGTCTCGCCGACCCCGCTGCTGATGGTGGTCGCGCTGAACGACACCGTGACCGTCACCGATCTGGCGCTCGCCGCGTACGAGCGGGCCCTGGAGCCGAAGCGGCTGGTGACGCTCGCCGGCGGCCACTTCGACCCGTACGTCGCCCGGTTCGCGGAGGCGAGCGGCGCCGCCCGGGCCTGGTTCCGCGAGCACCTGGCCTGAGTCGGCGGGCTGCCAGGGGCGTACGTCCCTCACTTCTGTCATCCGCAGGGAGAAGGGCTACGGTGGTGGCATGGCGTGGTCGGCGAGCGAGCGATTCGAGGTGCGGCCCGCACCGGGCGGACTCTTCCTGGTGCAGGAGCTGCTGAACACCGCGCCCGGCGGCCGGCCGCGCAACCCCGACCTGCTGGACACTCTCGCCTCCGCGCAGCCCTGGCTCGACGGCGTCATGGACGCCTGGGCGGGGGCCTCGGGCCGCGGCCGTGAGCGCGTGGCGCTCATCGAAGGCGACCTGGACGAGCTCAAGCGGCTGCGCACCCGGCTGCGGCAGGCCCTGTCCGCCGCCGGACCCGAGGCGGCAGCCGGGGCGGGGGACGCGCTGCTGGCCGCGGAAGCGGTGACGCTCCGGCTGGCCGCGGACGCCACCGTCACCGTGGAGCCCCGGGGCGACGGCGCCCGGCGCGTCACCTCCGCGGTGCTGGCGGAGTGTCTCGTCGCGCAGACACGCGGCGTCTGGCCGCGCCTGAAGATCTGCCGGTACGGCCGCTGCGCCGTCGCCTTCTACGACCACTCGCGCAACAGCAGCGCCGTCTGGCACGACGCCCGGGTCTGCGGCAACACCGTGAACCTGCGGGCCTCGCGCGAGCGCCGCCGCGCCCGGCCGCAGGGCTGATCCCCGCCGGGGCGGGCGGTTACCAACTCCTGACCTCCGAACGTGCGTCGGGGGCACCCCTGAGCGGGCACACCCCTTGTGGAGGGCGCGAATACGCCCGTTTCCGCCGAGGTACGCATGTGTCGTTGCATCCTGCGACAAGGGAGCCGAGCCCCGTGGCAGAGCATCCGATCACCCCCCGACTGACCCCGATCCCCATCGACGGAACGACTCCGTGCGGGCGCCTGGAGACCGGTGCCGCGCTGCCCTGCGGGGGCCGTGCCGAGTGGCACGTGCAATGGCTGCCCGGGCACGGGTCGTTCGCGTGCAATGCGCACATGGCGGAGGCCCGGCGGCTGTTCGCCTACATAGACCGGCATCGCGTCGGGTCGGACTGCAACATGCCGGGCGCGCTGTGGGCGCCGGGGCGCTGCGCGGTGCCCCGGAGCCAGGCGAAGGCGGCCTGACACCGGGGGCCGTGCGTCAGCCGGAGAAGGCGCCGAGGATGCGCCCGGCCGCCGACGTGGCCGTCAACGTGCCCTCGCGGACCTGGCGTTCGACCTCCGGGGCCAGACGGCGGACCTCGGGGTGGTCCCGCAGCCGGCCCAGCAGTTCGTCGCGGACCATGCTCCAGGCCCACTCCACCTGCTGGTCGCGACGCTTGGCCTCCAGCCGCCCCCCGGAGTCCAGGAGCGCGCGGTGCTGCTCCAGCCGTTCCCAGACGACGTCGAGGCCGGTGTCCTCGCGGGCGCTGCAGGTGAGCACCGGCGGGGTCCAGACAGCGTCGGCGGACTGCATCAGCCGCAGGGCGCCGGACAGTTCGCGGGCGGCGGCGCGCGCGTCGCGCTCGTGCGGGCCGTCGGCCTTGTTGACGGCGATGACGTCGGCGAGCTCCAGCACGCCTTTCTTGATGCCCTGGAGCTGGTCGCCCGTGCGGGCCAGCGTGAGCAGCAGGAAGGAGTCGACCATGCCGGCGACCGCGGTCTCCGACTGGCCGACGCCCACGGTCTCCACCAGGACCACGTCGTAGCCCGCGGCCTCCACCACGACCATCGACTCACGGGTCGCCTTGGCGACACCGCCGAGCGTCCCGGCCGACGGCGACGGCCGCACAAAGGCCGCGGGGTCCACCGACAGCCGTTCCATCCGCGTCTTGTCGCCGAGGACGGAGCCGCCGGTCAGCGTGGACGACGGGTCGACGGCGAGCACCGCGACCCGGTGGCCGAGGCCGGTGAGCAGCGTGCCGAAGGCGTCGATGAAGGTGGACTTGCCCACTCCGGGGACGCCGCTGATGCCGATCCTGCGGGCCCTGCCCGCGTGCGGCAGCAGCTCGGTCAGCAGCCGCTGGGCGAGCTCCCGGTGGTCGGGCCGCGACGACTCCACCAGGGTGATGGCGCGCGCGATCCAGGCCCGGGAGCCGTCCAGGACTCCTTTGGCGTAGACATCCGGGTCGATTGGCCGGCGCATGGGCTCACAGCTCGTGGCCGAGCGCGGCGGCGAGCCGCGTGACCAGGTCGTGGGCGGAGTCCGGGATGACCGTGCCGGGCGGGAAGACGGCGGCCGCGCCGGCCTCCAGCAGTTCGGGCACGTCCTGCGGCGGGATGACGCCGCCGACCACGATCATGATGTCCTCGCGCCCCTCGGCGGCCAGTTCCTCGCGCAGCGCGGGCACCAGCGTGAGGTGTCCGGCCGCCAGCGAGGAGACGCCGACGATGTGCACGTCGGCCTCCACCGCCTGCCGGGCCACCTCGGCCGGGGTCTGGAAGAGCGGGCCGACGTCCACGGTGAAGCCCAGGTCGGCGAACGCGGTGGCGATCACCTTCTGGCCGCGGTCGTGGCCGTCCTGGCCCATCTTGGCGACGAGGATGCGCGGACGGCGGCCCTCGGCCTCCTCGAAGCGGCCGACCAGCGCGCGGGTGCGGTCCACGGACGGCGACTCCCCTGCCTCGTTGCGGTACACACCGGAGATCGTACGGATCTGCCCGGCGTGCCGGCCGTACACCTTCTCCAGGGCGTCGGAGATCTCGCCGACGGTCGCCTTGGCCCGCGCGGCGTTCACCGCGAGTTCCAGCAGGTTGCCGCTGCCGCCGGCGGCGGCCGTCAGGGCGCTCAGCGCGTCCTGGCAGGCCCTCTCGTCGCGCTCCTCGCGCAGCCGGCGCAGCTTGGCGATCTGCTGGGTGCGCACGGAGGAGTTGTCGACCTTGAGGACCTCGATCTTCTCGTCGCTGTCCACCCGGTACTTGTTGACGCCGATCACCGGCTGCCGGCCGGAGTCGATGCGGGCCTGGGTGCGGGCCGCGGCCTCCTCGACGCGCATCTTGGGGATGCCCGCGTCGATGGCCTGGGCCATGCCGCCCGCGGCCTCGACCTCCTGAATGTGCTGCCAGGCGCGGCGCGCCAGGTCGTACGTCAGCTTCTCCACGTACGCGGACCCGCCCCACGGGTCGATGACCCGGTTGGTGCCCGCCTCCTGCTGGAGCAGCAGCTGGGTGTTGCGGGCGATGCGCGCGGAGAAGTCGGTGGGCAGCGCCAGCGCCTCGTCGAGGGCGTTGGTGTGCAGCGACTGGGTGTGGCCCTGGGTGGCGGCCATGGCCTCCACGCAGGTGCGCGTGACGTTGTTGAAGACGTCCTGCGCGGTGAGCGACCAGCCGGAGGTCTGCGAATGGGTGCGCAGGGACAGCGACTTGACGTTCTGCGGCTCGAACTGCCGGACCAGCTTGGCCCACAGCAGGCGTGCCGCGCGCAGCTTGGCGATCTCCATGAAGAAGTTCATGCCGATCGCCCAGAAGAACGACAGCCGCGGCGCGAAGGCGTCCACGTCCAGGCCCGCGCCGAGACCGGCCCGCAGGTACTCCACGCCGTCCGCGAGGGTGTAGGCCAGCTCCAGGTCGGCCGTGGCCCCGGCCTCCTGGATGTGGTAGCCGGAGATGGAGATGGAGTTGTAGCGCGGCATCCGCTGCGAGGTGTACGCGAAGATGTCGGAGATGATCCGCATCGAGGGCTTCGGCGGATAGATGTAGGTGTTGCGGACCATGAACTCCTTGAGGATGTCGTTCTGGATGGTCCCGGCCAGCTTCTCGGGCGGTACGCCCTGCTCCTCGGCGGCCACGATGTAGAGCGCGAGCACCGGCAGCACGGCGCCGTTCATCGTCATCGACACGGTCATCCGGTCCAGCGGGATGCCGTCGAAGAGCTGCCGCATGTCGTAGATCGAGTCGATCGCCACGCCCGCCATGCCGACGTCGCCCGTGACGCGCGGGTGGTCGCTGTCGTAGCCCCGGTGGGTCGGCAGGTCGAAGGCGACCGACAGGCCCTTCTGACCCGCGGCCAGGTTGCGCCGGTAGAACGCGTTGGACTCCTCGGCGGTGGAGAAGCCCGCGTACTGGCGGATCGTCCAGGGCTGGTTGACGTACATCGTCGGGTAGGGGCCGCGCAGGTACGGCGCGATGCCCGGGTAGGTGCCCAGGAAGTCCAGGCCCTCCAGGTCGCGTCCGGTGTACAGCGGCTTGACGCCGATGCCCTCGGGCGTCTCCCACAGCAGGTCCTCGGCGGCGCGGCCGGTGGTCTCCTTGACCGCCGCGCGCCACTGGTCCTCGGTGGCGCCGCCGCCGGCGCCCGGTCCCAGCTCGATCTCGGAGAAGTCCGGGATCCGCATCACGCCACTCCGATCCGGTCGAGCACCGAGGTCAGGACGGCGACCGCGTCGCCGCCCGCGAAGACGAACGCGTCGACGCCCGCCTCCGTGAAGGCCGCTTCCCGCTCTCCCGGCCGCCCGGCCAGGAAGACCGGGCCCGCGCCCGCGGCCTTGAGGGCGGCGGCCACACCGGCGGCCTGCTCCTCGTACAGCGCGTCGCTGGAGCACAGGCACGCCGCCTGCGCGCCGCTGCGGGCGAAGGCGTCGGCCACCGACCCGGCGTCCACCGAGAGCGGGTCGTGGACGGGCTCGATGCCACCGGCCTGGAAGAGGTTGGCGGCGAAGGTGACCCGGGCGGTGTGCGCGGCGGCCGGACCGAGGGCGGCCAGGAACACCCGGGGACGGGCCCCGGTGGCGGCCAGATGGGCGTCCGAGCGGGCGCGCAGCGCCTCGTACGCCTCATCGCGGCGGACCCTCGGCAGACCGCCGGAGAGTACCGCGGGCGCCGGGTCGCGCTCGACCGGTGCCTCGGAGAGCAGCGGGAACTCGCTGACGCCCGTGACGGGCTCGCGGCGCTTGGCCAGCGCCTTGGCCCGCACCCGCCAGGTCGCCGCCAGCCGCTCGCCGACCAGGCCGGAGGCCAGCGCCGCGGCCTGGCCGCCCGCGCGCTCCAGCTCCTGGAACCAGGACCAGGCGGCGTCGGCGAGTTCCGCGGTGAGCCGTTCCACGTACCAGGAGCCGCCGGCCGGATCGACGACCCGGGCCAGGTGGGACTCCTCCATCAGGATCGCCGAGGTGTTGCGCGCGATGCGCCGGGCGAAGGCGTCGGGCAGGCCGAGCGCGTGGTCGAACGGCAGCACCGTGACCGAGTCCGCGCCGCCGACACCGGCGGCGAGCGTCGCGACGGTGGTGCGGAGCATGTTCACCCACGGGTCGCGGCGGGTCATCATCACCGGCGAGGTGACGACGTGCTGGCGCTGCGCCGCGGCGGCCGCGGTCGCGCCGCACACCTCGGCGACCCGGGACCACAGGCGGCGGGCCGCGCGCAGCTTGGCGATCGTCAGGAACTGGTCCGCGGTGGCGGCGTAGCGGAACTCCAGCTGCCCGCAGGCCGCGTCGACCGGCAGCCCGGCCCCGGTGAGCGCGCGCAGGTAGGCGACGCCGGTGGCGAGGGAGGCGCCGAGCTCCTGGGCCGCCGAACCGCCGGCCTCGTGGTACGGCAGGGCGTCCACGGTCAGGGCGCGCAGCCCCGGGTACTCCTCATGGGAGCGCAGGGCGAGCCGCGCGGCCTCGGCCGTGTGCGCGTCGAGCGACCCGGGGTCGCCCGTGCGGGCCACGTGCCCCAGCGGGTCGGCGCCGAGGTTGCCGCGGGCGGCCTCGCGGGCCGTGCCGTGCTCCTCGTACAGCGCGAACAGCGCGTCGGCCGCCGCCCCGGTGTCCGGGCCGGCGTCGAGCACGACGGGCGCGAGGTCGAGGAGGACGCCCCGCAGCGCGGTGCCGAGCTCGGCAGCGGGAACACCGCGGTCGCCGACGGCGAGCCAGAGGGAGGTGACCCCGTTCTCGAGGTCGCTCAGCACGGCCTCATTGGTGCGGACCGCGTCGGGCCGCGTGTGGCGCTGGCGTACGTCCCAGCCGCCGGCCACGGCCCCCGCCGGCGCGGCGCCGCGGGTGAAGGGCGCGAAGCCGGGAAGTCCGACCGCGTCGCCGAAGGCTCCGGGCGCGTCGGGCGCGGTGTACAGGGGGCGCGTGGTGAGCCCGTCTTCGAGGGTGGTGGACAGCGCGTCCTCCACCGCCTCTCCCGACACGTCCTTGCCCGCCTTGCGCAGCACACCCTCGACGAGGGACTGCCATTGCGCACGGCTCGCATCCGGGAATTCGGCGGCCAGAGAAAGCCCGTCGTCAGGCAGGACCGTCATGCCTCAAAGGTTAGTGGGCGTTCGCAGGCGCGCAGCAGGGGCAACGCCTGTGACCTAGCCCATTCCGGGGCGTCTTGATCGGTTCCACTCCGATGCCCTATCCGGCGCCCGCCCCGCGGGCCGGTTCCGGCGTTTCGGGAGCGGTCCCGTGCCGCGCGCCGCCCAGTTCGGCGACCTCGCGCCGCAGCTCCTTGACCTCCCGCAGCAGTTCCTCGGTCAGCTCCTGGAGGATCCGGCCCTCCTCCTCGTCCTCCTGGAAACGGGCCAGGAACCAGGCGGCGATGTTGGCCGTGACCACACCGAGCAGGGCGATCCCGGACAGCATCAGGCCGACGGCGATGAGCCGGCCGACGCCGGTGGTGGGGGCGTGGTCGCCGTAGCCCACGGTCGTCATGGTGGTGAACGACCACCACAGCGCGTCGCCGATCGTGCGGATGTTCCCGTGCGGCGAGTGCCGCTCGGCCTCCAGGACGGCGACCGAGCCGAAGGCGAGCAGCCCCAGCACCGCACCCACCACATAGGTCGTCAGCCGCACCTGCGCGGCCAGCCGCACCCGCTGGCCCACCAGGAAGAGCGCGGAGACCAGGCGCAGCAGGCGCAGCGGCTCGAGCAGCGGCAGCACGACCACGGCCAGGCTCAGCGGCTGGCGCCTGATGAACTCCCACCGCTGCTCGCTCAGCCCCAGGCGGACCAGGTAGTCGCCCGCGAAGAGCGCCCACACACTGCGCTCGGTCCAGTGGGCGGTGGTGATGAGCGCCGGGTCGGCGCCCGGCACCAGGATCGGCAACGCGTACGCCGCGCCGAACACCAGCGCCAGCGCGAGCAGCGGCGCCCTGGTCCGCTGCTCCCAGCGTTCGAGACGGTTCATGGGGGCAGTATCCCGTGCGGCCCCGGCGCGGCGGGCGTCCGAGCGTCGTTGCGTCCGGCCGGGTGTCCACCGTTGACCTGCGGCGACGTACGGTCCGCGGGAGGCGGACAGGACGGCACGGAGCGACGCTCAACTACGCCTGTCGCAAGCGGTGTTGACCGGCGGAAGTCGTCTCCGGCGGCAGCGGGTTGGCGCAGGCTTCGCGACTGCTTCTCCTCGCCGCCAACGGGAGTTCGCGCGGGCCTGGTGACACTGGCCACCCCTGTTACGGCCGCGGACATCCCGGGAGACAGGCCTTACATGAACGCCATCGACCGCAGACGCTTCATGCAACTGGCGGGCGGTACCGCCGCCTTGTCGGTGCTCTCCACCAGCATCGCCCGAGCGGCGGAGATCCCGGCGAACCGCAGGACGCGTTCGCTCCAGGACATCGAGCACATCGTCGTCCTGATGCAGGAGAACCGCTCCTTCGACCACTACTTCGGCACGCTGCGCGGTGTCCGCGGTTTCGGCGACCCCCACCCGGTGGCGCAGCCGAACGGCAAGCCGGTCTGGTACCAGTCCGACGGCAAGAAGGACGTCCTGCCGTTCCGCCCCGACCACGACGACCTCGGGCTGGCGTTCCTCCAGGACCTGCCGCACAGCTGGAACGACGGCCACGCCGCGGTCAACCAGGGCAAGTACGACAAGTGGGTGCCCGCCAAGTCCGCCACCACCATGGCGCACCTGACCCGCGAGGACATCCCGTTCCACTTCGCGCTCGCCGAGGCCTTCACGATCTGCGACGCGTACCACTGCTCGTTCATCGGCTCGACCGACCCGAACCGCTACTACATGTGGACGGGTTACACGGGCAACGACGGCAAGGGCCGCGGCCCCGTCCTCGGCAACGAGGAGGCGGGCTACGCCTGGACGACGTACCCGGAGCGCCTCGAGCAGGCGGGCGTGGACTGGAAGATCTACCAGGACATCGGCGACGGCCTCGACGCGGCCGGCGGCTGGGGCTGGATCCAGGACGCCTACCGCGGCAACTACGGCGACAACTCGCTGCTGTACTTCGACCAGTACCGCAACGCCAAGCCCGGCGACCCGCTGTACGACAAGGCCCGTACTGGCACCGACGCCAAGAACGGCCAGGGCTTCTTCGACATCCTGCGCGCCGACGTCACCGCGGGCACGCTCCCGCAGGTCTCCTGGATCGTGGCGCCCGAGGCGTTCACCGAGCACCCCAACTGGCCGGTCAACTACGGCGCCTGGTACATCGCGCAGGTCCTGGACGCCCTCACCTCCAACCCGGAGGTGTGGAGCAAGACGGCGCTGCTCATCACCTACGACGAGAACGACGGCTTCTTCGACCACGTCGTGCCGCCGTTCCCGGCCGCCTCCGCCGCCCAGGGCAAGTCCACCGTCGACGTCTCCGGCGACCTGTACGCGGGCTCCGCCGCGCACCCCGCGGGCCCGTACGGGCTCGGCCAGCGCGTGCCGATGTTCGTGGTGTCGCCGTGGAGCAAGGGCGGCTACGTCTGCTCGCAGACCTTCGACCACACCTCGATCATCCAGCTGATCGAGCGCCGCTTCGGGGTGACCGAGCCCAACATCTCCCCCTGGCGGCGCGCGGTGTGCGGCGACCTGACCTCGGCGTTCGACTTCCGGCACAGCGACACCGACGCGGCGGAGCTGCCCGACACCAGCGGCTACCTCCCGCCGGACAACAAGCGCCACCCCGACTACGTGCCGACCCCGCCCGCCAAGGGCGCGCTCCCCCGCCAGGAGGGCGGCATGCGCGCGGCACGGGCCCTGCCGTACGACCTGTCCGCGGACGGCCGGGTCAGCACCGCCACCGGAACGCTGCGGATCGACTTCGCCTCGCACGGCACCGCGGGGGCCGGCTTCCTCGTGACGTCGGCGTCGCACGCCGCCGGCCCGTGGACGTACACCGTCGAGTCCGGGCGCTCGCTGTCCGACACCTGGAGCGTCGCCGAGGACGCGCAGGGGGGCTACGACTTCACCGTCCACGGCCCCAACGGCTTCCTGCGCCGCTTCGCCGGCGGGGTCACCGGCGCGGGCCCCGAGGTCAGCGCCCGCCACGACGGCGACCTCGGCATCCTGCGGCTGGTGCTGACCAACGACGGCCCCACCACGGTGGAGTTCACGGTGGCGGACGGCTACGGCAAGGAGAAGACGGCCACCTACAAGCTGCGTCCCGGCGCCCGCGTCGTGCACTCCGCGGAGACCAAGCGCAGCCAGGGCTGGTATGACCTGACCGTCACCGCGGACCACGACGCCGGCTTTGTGCGCCGTCTGGCCGCCCACGTGGAGAGCGGCTACACGAGCACCAGCGACCCGGCCATCGCCGCCCGCTGACGGCCCGTCACCCGCAGGCCTTCCGTCGGCCGCGGCCCGGCATCCCGCCGGGTCGCGGCCGGCGCCGTCACGGCGTCGCGGGCGCGGGGCCGCCGGGGCCGCCGGGGCCGCCGGGGCCGCGGTACGGGAGGGTCTGCCGGTAGACCACGCTGGTGGCCGTGCTGCCGAAGCCGGCCAGTTCGTCCATGACCGTCTCCAGATGGGCCATGGAGGTGGCGGCGACCTTGAGCACGTAGCAGTCGTCGCCCGTGGTCCGCAGGCACTCCAGGATCTCCCGCCGCTCGCCGAGCAGGCGGTGCAGCGGCTCGTGCCGGCTGCCGGGGTACTTCAGCCGGACGACGGCGAGCACCGGGAACCCCGCCTTCTCCAGGTCCACCTCGGCCCGGTAGCCCGTGACGATGCCCAGCGCCTCCAGCCGGCGGACCCGCTCGGTCGTCGCCGACGGGCTCAGGCTGACCCGGCGCGCGAGTTCGGTGAAGGGGACGCGCCCGTCGCGTTGCAGCTCGTCCAGGATCGCCCAGTCGGTCCCGTCAAGAGTCTCGGCCATGCGCGCAGAATACCGTTGGATCCACGGCGACTTGCCCGGCAGACCGTGAGGAATGCCTTACGGTCTGCCGCCCGCGGTGGATAGCCTGACCGTTGTGCGCCTTGGTGTGAACGTCCCCAATTTTGGACCGGGTACCGACCCCGGTGTGCTGCGCGACTGGGCCCGGACGGTGGAGGGGCTCGGCTTCGACCTGCTGATGGTCTCCGACCACCTCGCGGTGACCCCCGATGTGGCCGAGCAGTACCCGGCCCCGTTCTACGAGCCGTTCACCGCGCTCTCGTGGCTGGCCGGGGTCACCGAACGGGTGGGCCTGGGGACCACGGTGCTGATCGTCCCGTACCGGCACCCGCTGGCCGTGGCCCGGATGGCCGCCAACCTCAACGCGCTCAGCGGCGGCCGGCTGGTGCTGGGGGTGGGCGTCGGCTGGGCGCGGCAGGAGTTCGAGGCGCTCGGTGTCCCCTTCGAGCGCCGCGGCCGGCTGACGGACGACCACCTGGGGGTGATCCGGGCGGCGTGGCGGAACGAGGCCGACTACGCCGGCGGCCGGATCCCGCTGTGGGTCGGCGGCAACAGCGACGCGGGCATCCGCCGGGCGGTCCGGCTGGGCGACGCCTGGCATCCGCTGCGCGCCACGATGCCGTGGCTGCGCGGCGGACTCGACCGGCTCGTCTCGGCGGCGCGGGAGGCGGAACGGCCGGTCCCCGCGTTCACCCCCCGGGTCCTCCTGCGGCTCACCGACGCCCCGGTCACCACGCCCGACCGGCGTGCCGGTGAGGGCACGCTCGACCAGATCCTGGACGACCTGCGTCAACTGCGGCTGATGGGAGCCGAGTCGGTGGTCCTCGACCCCTTCGGCGGCGACCCCGGCGAGACACTGCACCCGCAAGGGGCCTGGTACGCGCTCGCGGCGCTGGCCGCCCGGCGCACGGAGACAGAAGTGGAACCGGGAACGGAGAGGGAGACGGAGTGACCATGGACGACGAGACGACACGCCTGCTGCGCAGGGCCGTCGCGCTGGCGGCCGAGGCCCGCGCGTCGGGCAATCCGCCCTTCGGCTCGCTGCTGGCCGGCCCGGACGGCACGGTGCTCGCGGAGGAGCGCAACAGCAGCATCACCGACGACGACATCACCGCCCATCCGGAACTCAAGCTGGCCCGGTGGGCGGCGCGGGAGCTGGACCCGGCGACCGCGGCCGCCACGACGATGTACACCAGCTGCCAGCCCTGCGGCATGTGCGCGGGGGCCCTGGAGCGGTCCGGCCTCGGCCGGGTGGTGTACGCCCTGTCCGGTGAGCAGCTCACGGGCCTGAAGTCGCCCGCCGCGAAGGCCGGGTTCCCGCGGGTTCCGCAGGAGGGCCCGGCCCTCTACGACGAGGCCCGCGTCCCGGTCGAGGGCTACTACTGACCGGGACACGGGCGAGGGACCTGCTCCCGGCTACTCCTGCTTCTCGCCGGAGGCGAAGCGGGAGATGATCAGGGCGACGATGATGATGGCGCCGTTGAGGAACTGGTTCCACAGCGGCGGCACGCCCGCCAGCGTCATCACGTTGACGACGAGTTGCAGGGTGAGCACACCGGTCAGCGCCCCGAACAGCGTGCCGCGGCCGCCGTTGAGGCTGACGCCGCCGATGACGGTCGCGGCGAAGACCTGGAAGATCCAGCCGCTGCCCTGGTCGGCGGAGATCGAGCCGTAGTGCCCGCTGTAGAGGATGCCCGCGAAGGCCGCGAGCACCCCGCCGATGATCAGGACGACCCAGGTGATCCGGTCCACGCGGATGCCCGCGGTGCGGGCGGCCTCGGCGTTGCCGCCGATCGCGTACAGCGCCCTGCCGTGGCGCAGCCAGGCCAGCGCGCAGCCGCCGGCGGCGAACAGAACGGCGCAGACCCAGATCGCGGCCGGCACCCCGAACCAGGACGCGTGCCCCAGATAGGTGAACGAGCCGGGCAGCTCGACGATGGAACGCCCCTCGGAGATGGCGATCTGCAGACCGCGCAGCATGGTGAGGGCGCCGAGGGTGACGATGAAGCCGTTCAGGCGCAGCTTGAGGATCAGGAAGCCGTTGATCGCACCGATCACCGCGCCGACCAGCAGGCACAGCGGGATCGCCGTCCACACGGGAAGGAGTTCCAGGCCGGTGAAGCGGCCGCCGGAGGAGGGCAGTACGAGCCATACGGCGATCACCGGGGCGACGCCGATGGTGGACTCCAGGGACAGGTCCATGCGCCCGGCGATGAGGATCAGCGCCTCGGCGAGCACCAGCAGGCTCAGCTCGGTGGACTGCTGGGCCACACCGATCAGGTTGTCGGAGGTCAGGAAGGCGGGCGAGACGATGAACCCGATGACCCCGAGCACGAAGATGGCCGGCACGAGGGAGAGTTCACGGAAGCGCGCGAGGCCGCCGGGCCCGCGGCGCGGCTCGTCCGCCGCGGAGTTCTTCGCGGCGGGCACCGGGGGTTCGGTGACGTCGGTGGTGGCGGACATGACTACCTTTCCTGCTCTGAGGGGCCGGCGTCACCGGCGGTGCCGGACGCTCCGGCGGACGGGGCGCGGGACACGCCCTCCATGGCGGCGACCAGTTCCTCGTCCCGCCAGCCCCGGTCGAACTCCGCGACGACCCGGCCGTGGAACATCGCCACGATCCGGTCGCAGGCCCTCAGGTCGTCCAGTTCGTCGGAGATGATCAGTGCCGCCCGGCCCGCGCCGGCGACCTGGCGGATCCTGCCGAGCAGGAACTCCTTGGACCGCACGTCCACGCCGTTGGTCGGGCGGACCGCCACCAGGACGTGCGGGTCGGTGGCGAGGGCGCGGGCGACCACGACCTTCTGCTGGTTGCCGCCGGACAGCGCGGAGACGGGAGTGGCGAAGCCCGGGGTCCTGATGTCCAGGTCCTCGATCATCCGCTCGGCGAAGTCCCGTGTGCGCGAGGGGAGGACGGTGCCGAACGGCCCGAGCTGGTCGGTCACGGTCAGGGTCGCGTTCTCGGCCACGCTGCGGTTGGCGACCAGTCCCTGGTGGTGCCGGTCCTCGGGCACCAGGCCCACGCCCGCCGCGAGGGCGTCGGGCACCCCGCCGGCCCGCACCGGGCGCCCGGCGACGGCGATCCGCCCGGTGTCGGCGCGGTGCAGTCCGGCGAGCGTCTCGCCGAGCCGCACGGCGCCGCTCGCGGTGGCTCCCGCGAGGCCCACCACCTCGCCGGCCCGTACCGAGAGGCTGACGTCCTCGTACGCCCCGTCGAGGGTCAGTCCGGTCACGGAGAGCAATTCCGGCCCGTCGTCCGCTGCCGCGGGGGCGGTCTCGGCGGCGGCCCACGGCTGCGCGGCGCCCGCGGACTCCCCCGTCATCGCCTCCACCAGGGCGTCGTGGCCGATCTCGGCCACGGGCGCGGTGACGATGTGGCGGGCGTCCCGGTACACGGTGACGGTGCTGCAGAGGTCGTAGACCTCCTGCAGGTGGTGGGAGATGAACAGGAAGGCGACGCCCTGCCGTTGCAGGTCACGGAGCTTGTCGAACAGGCGCGAGATGCCACCGGCGTCCAGGCGCGCGGTGGGCTCGTCCAGGATGATGAAGCGCGCGCCGAAGGACAGGGCGCGCGCGATCTCCACGAACTGCCGCTGCTCGACGGTGAGGTCGCGGGCCCGGGCGGCGGGGTCGATGTCGACCCCGTACTCGGCGAGCAGGTCCTGGGCCCGCTGCCGCAGGGTCCTCCACCGGATGGGCCGCAGGGAGCCGGCGCTCTGCCGGTTGAGGAAGAGGTTCTCGGCCACCGACAGCTCCCCGATGACCGTGGAGCGCTGGTAGACGCAGGCGACCCGGGCGCGCCAGGCGTCGGTGTCCCCGAACGAGGGAGCCGGCGCGCCGGAGAAGCGCAGGCTCCCCGCGTCGGGCTGGTACAGGCCGGTGAGGATGTTGACGAGGGTGGACTTGCCCGCGCCGTTGCGGCCGACGAGTGCGTGCGACTCGCCGGCGGCGACCGAGATGCGGGCGTCGCGCAGCGCCACGGTGGCGCCGAAGCGTTTGCCGATCCCGGTCGCCTCGGCCACGGGGGGCGGCGCGGTGGCGGGGTCCGCCATGGTGGATTCCGTTCTGCGGATGCGGTGCGTGCGGGTGCGGTGCGTGCGTACGGGTGGGCGGCGGGCGGGGCCGGAGCGGGCCGGTGCGGCCGGACCGGCCCCGGGCCGCCGCGGATCAGCCGATGTTGTTGCCCCACAGGGCCTTGTCGTCGACGTTGTCCTTGGTCACCAGAGGCGCCGGGAGCTGGTCCTCCAGGCCGTTGGGGATGGCGATGATGGTGGAGTCGTGGTCGGTCGGGCCGGCCTGGAAGGTCTTGCCCTCGGCGGCGGCCTTGGCGTAGAAGAGCGCGTACTTGGCGTACAGGTCGGCGGGCTGGGAGACGGTGGCGTCGATCTCGCCCTTGCGGATCGCGTCGAACTCCTGCGGGATGCCGTCGTTGGAGATGATGAAGATGTGGCCCTTCTGCCCGGCCGGCTTGAGCAGGCCCTTCTGCTTCAGCAGGGCGAGGGTGGGCTGCAGGAAGACGCCGCCGGCCTGCATGTAGATGCCGCCGAGGTCGGGGTGCTGGGCGAGCAGGCTCTGCAGCTTGGCCGACGCCACGTCACCCTTCCAGTCGGTCGGCAGCTCGAAGACCCGGATCCCGGGGAACTTCTCCTTCATGCAGGCCGCGAACGCCTCGGAGCGGTCGCGTCCGTTGATGGAGTCCAGGGCTCCCTGGAACTCGGCGATCTTGCCCTTGCCGCCCATCTGCTCGCCGAGGAACTCGCACGCCTTGGTGCCGTACGCCTTGTTGTCGGCGCGGACGACCATGTAGACGTCGCCCTTGTCGGGGCGGGTGTCCACACTGACGACCGGGATCTTCTTGCCGGCCAGGGTGTCGAGCGTGGAGGCGATCGCGCCGGTGTCCTGAGGGGCCATCACGACGGACTTCGCGCCGGTGTTCTCGAAGACCTGGACGTTGGCCACGAGCTTGGTGACGTCGTTCTGCGAGTTGCTGCGCGGCAGGGCGTTCAGGCCGTCGTCCTTGATGCCCTGCTCGATGTACTGCGCGTAGGAGTTCCAGAAGTCGGAGTCGGAGCGCGGCAGGTCGATGCCGATGGCCGGCTTCTTGTCACCACCTGCCCCGGCGGTGCTGTCGCTGCCGCGGTTGCAGGCGGTGGCGAGGGCGGCCAACGCAAGTGCGGCCGCGGCAACCGCGGCGGTGGAGCGCGTACGGGCGAGCTTCATGGCCGTGTTCTCTCCTTGCCCAGGGCGGGGGCGATTCATCCGAGGTATCGCGGACGAGAAGGAAAGTAAGTCCGTCGTGCTGTCATGACAACCCCCTGTACGGACACGATCGGACGAATCCGTTGCCCATCGGGCGCGGCACACCCATCCGTCACAGACATCCGAGGAATGGATTGCCAGCCCCGGCCGATGGCGCTTACAGTCACCCTGGCGCGAGACCTCCGATGTCTCGCCCATGGCCGAGCGTGAAAGGCAGCCAGTTGTCCGCGACCTCCGCCTGTATCACCGCGATCGACACCCACGACATCCGCTTCCCCACCTCACGGGAACTGGACGGGTCCGACGCGATGAACCCGGATCCCGACTATTCCGCCGCGTACGTGGTGCTGCGCACCGACGCCGGCGACGGCCTGGAGGGGCACGGCTTCGTCTTCACCATCGGACGCGGCAACGACGTCCAGGTCGCGGCCATCGAAGCGCTGCGCCCGCACCTGATCGGCCGCCCGGTGGACGAGGTGTGCGCCGACCCCGGCTCGGTCGCCCGCGACCTGACCGGTGACAGCCAGCTGCGCTGGCTGGGCCCCGAGAAGGGCGTGATGCACATGGCGATCGGCGCCGTCGTCAACGCCGTGTGGGACCTGGCCGCCAAGCGCGCCGACAAGCCGCTGTGGCGCTTCCTGGCCGACGCCGAACCCGAATGGCTGGTCTCCCAGGTCGACTTCCGCTACATCGCCGACGCCCTCACCCCCGAACGCGCCCTGGAACTGCTGCGGCGCGGCAAGGAGGGCGCGGCCGCCCGCGCCGCCGGGCTGCGGGAACGGGGCTATCCCGGCTACACCACCTCGCCCGGCTGGCTCGGCTACTCCGACGAGAAGCTGACCCGGCTCGCCAAGCAGGCGGTCGCCGACGGCTTCACCCAGATCAAGCTGAAGGTCGGCGCCGACCTGGAGGACGACGTCCGCCGGCTGCGCGCCGCCCGCGCCGCCGTCGGCCCCGACGTGCGCATCGCGATCGACGCCAACCAGCGCTGGAACGTCGGCGAGGCCGTGGCCTGGGTGAACGCGCTCGGCGAGTTCGAGCCGTACTGGATCGAGGAGCCGACCTCGCCCGACGACGTCCTCGGCCACGCCGCCGTCCGCGAGGCCGTGGCCCCGGTGCGGGTCGCCACCGGCGAGCACGTGCAGAACCGCATCGTCTTCAAGCAGTTGCTGCAGGCCGGGGCGCTCGACGTGCTCCAGATCGACGCGGCGCGCGTCGGCGGTGTCAACGAGAACCTGGCCATCCTGCTGCTGGCCGCCGCCTTCGGTGTGCCGGTCTGTCCGCACGCGGGCGGCGTGGGGCTGTGCGAACTGGTGCAGCACCTGTCGATGTTCGACTACGTGGCGCTGTCCGGCACCACCGAGGACCGCGTCATCGAGTACGTGGACCACCTCCACGAGCACTTCGTCACCCCGGTCGTCATCCGGCACGGCCACTACACCGCTCCCGCGGAACCCGGCTTCTCGGCGCAGATGAGACCGGAATCGATCGACGAATTCCGCTACCCGGACGGTACGTTCTGGGTGGCCGACCGGGCAGGGCAGGAAGGACAGACGGCATGAGCGAACTGGACGGGCTGAGCGGGCTCGCCGCCCTGGTGACGGGCGGCGCCTCGGGAATCGGACTGGCCACCGCGCGGCTCCTCGCGGCGCGCGGCGCCCGGGTCGCCGTGCTCGACCTCGCGCCCGGCGCGCTGCCGGAACCGCTGCTGGCCTTCAAGGCGGACGTGTCCGACGACGCCTCCACGCGGGCCGCCGTCGACGCGGCGGCGCAGGAGCTGGGCGGTCTCGACATCGTGGTCAACAACGCCGGGATCGGCGCCGCGGGCACCATCGAGGACAACCCCGACGAGCAGTGGCACCGCGTGCTCGACGTCAACGTCCTCGGCATGGTCCGCACCACCCGCGCGGCCCTCCCCCACCTGCGGCGCTCCGCCCACGCGTCGGTCGTCAACACCTGCTCGATCGCCGCCACCGCGGGGCTGCCCCAGCGCGCCCTGTACAGCGCGAGCAAGGGCGCGGTCCTGTCGCTGACGCTGGCGATGGCGGCCGACCACGTCCGCGAGGGCATCCGCGTCAACTGCGTCAACCCCGGCACCGCCGACACCCCGTGGGTGGCGCGCCTGCTGGACGCCGCCGACGACCCCGAGGCCGAGCGCGCCGCGCTGCGGGCCCGGCAGCCCATGGGCCGCCTGGTGACCGCGGACGAGGTGGCCGCCGCCATCGCCTACCTGGCGAGCCCCGCCGCGGCCTCGGTCACCGGCACCGCGCTCGCGGTCGACGGCGGCATGGCCGGGCTGCGCCTGCGCCCGGCAGGGCAATGAGGGGAGCGGGGATGCGACGCAACACCCTCGGCCGCAGCGGCGTCCCCGTGACCGCGGTGGGCTTCGGCTCCGCGGCCCTCGGCAACCTGTTCACACCGGTCACCGACGAGGCGGCGGCGCAGGCCGTGGACGCCGCCTGGGACGCGGGCATCCGCTTCTTCGACACCGCCCCGCACTACGGCCTGGGGCTGTCCGAGCGGCGGCTCGGCGCCGCCCTGCGCGACCGGCCGCGCGAGCAGTACACGGTCTCGACCAAGGTCGGTCGCCTTCTGGAGCCCGCCGGGGACGGCGGCGCGGCGGTCGGCGACGACCTGGCGAACGGCTTCGCCGTCCCCGCCGACCACCGCCGGGTCTGGGACTTCAGCGCCGACGGCGTGCGCCGCAGCATCGAGGACAGCCTGCGGCGCCTCGGCCTCGACCGCATCGACGTCGTCTTCCTGCACGATCCCGACGACCACGCGGAAGAGGCCTTCGGCCAGGGCTACCCCGCCCTGGAGAAGCTGCGGTCCGAGGGAGTCGTGGACGCCATCGGCGCCGGCATGAACCAGACGGGCATGCTCGCGCGCTTCCTGCGCGACACCGACGTGGACGTGGTGCTGATGGCCGGCCGCTACACGCTGCTGGAGCAGGAGGGCCTCGCCGAAGTGCTGCCGGAGGCGGCGGTGCGCGGGAAGAGCGTGGTCGTCGGCGGGGTCTTCAACTCCGGCCTACTGATCGACCCGCGCCCGGACTCCCGGTACGAGTACGCCCCGGTCCCCGCCCCCGTCCTGGCCCGCGCCCGCCGTCTCCAGTCCGTCACCGGCCGCCACGGCGTCCCCCTGCGCGCGGCGGCCCAGCGCTTCCCCGCCGCGCATCCGGCCGTGGCGAGCGTGCTGCTGGGGCTCCGCTCGCCCGCGGAGGTGCGCGACGCCGAGGCGATGCACCAGCACCCGCTGCCGGCCGCGCTCTGGGACGACCTGCGCGCCGAGGGACTGCTCGGCGCCGAGACGCCCGTACCCCCCGGGGAGGCGTCGTGAAGGTCGCGCTGCACACCACGGTCCGCGCCGACCGGATCGGGGAGTACGAGGCGGCTCACCGCGAGGTGCCCGAGGAGCTCACCACCGCGATCCGCGCCGCGGGCGTGCGCGCGTGGACCATCTGGCGCAGCGGAACCGATCTGTTCCACCTCCTGGACGTGGACGACTACCCGGCGATGATCGCCGCGCTGGAGGGCCTGCCCGTCAACATCGCCTGGCAGGCGCGGATGGCGGAGCTCCTGGACGTCGCGCACGACTACTCGGCGGACGGCGCCGGGGCGACCCTGCCGGTGGTGTGGGAGCTGTGACCGTGCCGCACGGCGTCGTGGACGCCCACCACCACGTCTGGGACCTCGCCGTCCGCGACCAGGACTGGCTCACCGGCGAGCGGCTGGCCCCGCTGCGCCGCTCGTTCTCCGTCGCCGACCTGGAACCCGAGGCGCGGGCGGCGGGCGTCACCGCCACCGTCCTCGTCCAGACCGTCACCGTCGCCGAGGAGACACCGGAGTTCCTCGCCCTCGCCGCGCCGGGCGGTCTCGTCGCCGGGGTCGTGGGCTGGACCGACCTGACGGACCCCGCGGTCGCCGACCGGCTCGCGGCCCTGCGCGAACTGCCCGGCGGGGAGCGCCTGGTGGGCATCCGCCACCAGGTGCAGGGCGAGCCCGACCCGGAGTGGCTGCTCCGCGCCGACGTGCAGCGCGGGCTGCGCGCCGTGGCCGAGGCGGGTCTGGTGTACGACCTGGTGGTGCTGGCCGAGCAACTGCCGGCGGCAACCAAGGCGGCGGCGCTCCTGCCGGAGCTGGTGTTCGTCCTGGACCACCTGGGCAAACCCCCCATCGCCGCGGGAACGTTGCGGCCGTGGGCGGACGACCTGCGGGCGCTGGCCGCGCTGCCCAACGCCGTCTGCAAGCTGTCCGGCATGGTCACCGAGGCCGACTGGGACTCCTGGACCACCGCCGACCTCGCGCCCTACGCCGGCACCGTGCTGGACGCCTTCGGCCCGGACCGCCTGATGTTCGGCTCCGACTGGCCGGTCTCGCGGCTCGCCGCCTCCTACGCCGAGGTCGTCGACGCCGCCCGCACCCTGACCGACGGCCTCGCCCCGGCCGAGCGGGACGCGGTGTTCTCCGGGACCGCCCGCCGCGTCTACGGCATCTGACCCGCGGGTGAGCGGCCCGGGAAGCTCGGGCCGCTCACCCGCCCGGTCGCGGCGACGGTGACTAGACTCCCACCCCTGGCAGGACGAGGGACGGGCGTGATCGCGTGGGCGACGACAGACCGGACGCACCCCCGCCGCACACGGCGGGTCGGCTGACCGTGCGCGACGTCCTGGACCTGGACCTCGTCACGCCCTGGGGGCCGGAGGTCGTCGCCGGCTCCGCGCACCTGCACCGCGCGGTGCGCTGGCTGCACGTCGCCGAGGCGCTGGACGTCGGGGTCATGCTCAGCGGCGGGGAGATGGTGCTCACCACCGGTCTGCTGCTGGCGGGCGACGAACGGGCCCAGCGCGAGTACGTGGAGTCGATGCAGCGGGCCGACGTCGCCGCCGTGGTCCTGGGCCTCGGCCGCGCCTTCCGCACCACGCCCGAGCCGATGCGGCGGGCCGCCGAGCGCTGCGGGGTGCCGCTGATCGTGCTGCACCGGCCCGCGCCGTTCGCCCGGCTCACCGAGGAGGTGCACGCGCGCCTGGTGCACGGCCGGTTCGCCGCCCTCGACCTGTCGGAACGGATACGGTCCTCGCTGACCGTGCTCAATCTCTCCGGCGCGACGCTGCAACGGGTGCTGGACGAGATCGCCGCGCTGAGCGGCTGCCCGGCGCTCGTGGTCAACCTCGCGCAGCGCGTGCTGGCCTCGGCCGGGGACCAGGGGTCGCTCAACGGCCTGCTGCGGGACTGGGAGCGGGTCTCCCGGCAGGTGGCCGAGCTCGCGGGGAGCGGGGCGGTGACGGTCGGACCGGACGGCTGGATCGTGGCGCCGCTGGAGGCCCGGGGCCAGCAGTGGGGCCGGCTGGTGCTCGTCGGCCACCAGGGCACGGAGGAGTCGGGCCGGGTGCTGGGGGCGCGCGCCGCCGAGGCGCTGGCCATGCACCGCCTGCTGGGCGACCGCGACCGGGGCTGGGAGGACCAGGCCGCCGAGTCGCTGCTGCTCGACCTGGCCTCGGGCACCGCCCGCCCCGAGCAGTTGCTGACCCGGGTGCGCGCGGCGGGGCTCCCGGTCAACCGGCGCGTCTTCGTTCCCGTGGTCGTACGCCCCCTCGGTCCGGCGCCGGACGGCAGGGACGACCTTCCCGAGCTGATCGAGCACGCGCTGGCCGAGCATCCGGACGTGGCGGGCCTGGTGGCCCGGATCGGCCCGGCGGGCACGGCGGTGCTGCTCAGCGTCCCGTACGGGCAGGACACCGATGCCGCCGTGCGGCGGGTCGCGGTCCAGGTGCACGAGGAACTGGCGGCCCGGGGCCGCACGGCGGTCGCCGGGGCGGGCTTCGGCTGCCGCGAACTGGACGAGGTGCGGCGCTCCTTCGTCGAGGCGGTGCACGTCGCGGACGCGGCGGTGGCCGGGCCCCCGGCGTCACCCGTGGCCCGGCTGCGGGACGTGCGGCTGCGCGGCCTGGTCCGGCTGCTGCGGGACGAGCCGGAACTCCAGGCCTTCATCGGGCGGGAGCTGGGCCCGCTGCTGCGGAACCCGGCGCTGCTGGAGGCGCTGCGCGCCTATCTGGACACCGGCCGCAACAAGTCGGCGGCGGCGCAGATGCACCACGTCAGCCGGCCGGCGTTCTACCGGCGGCTGCAGAGCATCGAGGCCCTGCTCGGCATCGACCTGGACGACTGGGAGCAGCTGACCTCGCTGTACGTCGCGCTCCTCGCGCACGAGGCGCAGCGCGCCGCGGGGCCCGGGGCCGACCGCTGAGGCGGCCGGGGCCCGGGCCCCGCGCACGGGCGGCCGGAGGTCAGCTCCTGCGGTCGGGGGCGAGCCGGGTCAGCAGGAGGTAGACGACCAGGGACGCAGCCAGGCCGACGGCCCAGCCGTAGTCGGCGAGCGGCTTGAGGAACGGGATCATGCCGTCGACGGGGAACGGCCCCTGCTTGACGCCCTTGGCGTCGAGCCCGGAGTGCGAGCCGCCGATGGCGAGGACGCCGCCCACGGTGAAGGCCGCCAGCGCCCGCCAGTTCCAGCCGCCGTCGTACCAGTAGCGTCCCTCCGTCCGGTACAGGTCCGCGAGTTCGAGCCGGGTACGGCGGACGATCCAGTAGTCGGCGATGAGGATGCCGGCCACGGTGCCGAGCAGTCCGCCGACCGTGCCGAGCCAGGTGAAGATGTACGCCTGCGGGCTCGCCAGCAGCTTCCACGGGAAGATGACGACGCCCACCACGGCGGTGATCAGGGCACCGGTGCGGAAGCTGATCCGGCGCGGCGCGATGTTGGACAGGTCGAAGGCGGGCGAGACCACGTTGGCCGCGATGTTCACCGACAAGGTGGCCACCAGGACCGTGATCAGCGCGAAGAGCACCCCGGCCCAGTTGTCCAGCTTCGCGGCCAGCGCCACCGGGTCCCAGATCGGTTCCCCGTACACGGCCTGCGAGCCCGAGGTGACCAGCACCGAGAGCAGCGCGAACAGCGTCATCGTGGTCGGCAGGCCCAGGGACTGGCCCCACAGCTGGGCGCGCTGCCCGGCGGCGTAGCGGGTGAAGTCGGGGATGTTGAGGGAGAGCGTCGACCAGAAGCCGATCATGCCCATGAGCGCGGGGAAGAAGACCTTCCAGAACCCGGATCCCCAGCCGAGCGCGGAGGGCTGGTCGAGCAGCGGGCCCAGGCCGCCGGCCTTGTTCGTCATCCAGATCAGCAGCGCGATGGCGCCGACGATGACGAAGGGCGCCGCCCAGTTCTCGAAGCGGCGGACCATCTCCATGCCGCGCACGATGATCGCGACCTGAATGATCCAGAAGACGACGAAGGACAGCCACTGCGTCCACGGGTATCCGCCGATCGTCCCGGCGCTCGCCCACGAGTCGCCGAAGAGCTTCCCGGCGAGCAGGAAGATGCCGGAGCCGCCGATCCAGGTCTGGATGCCGAACCAGACGCAGGCGACCGCGGCCCGGACCAGGGCGGGCAGGTTGGCGCCGCGCACCCCGAACGACGCACGGGCGAACACCGGGAAGGGGATGCCGTACTTGGGGCCGGCGTGGCCGGTGAGCAGCATCGGCACCAGCACGACGACATTGGCGAGGGCGATGGTGAGGACCGCCTGCTTCCAGTCCATGCCGAGGGCGACCAGGCCCGAGGCGAGGGTCCAGGAAGCGACGTTGTGGGCCATGCCGACCCACAGGGCGGTGAAGTTGTACGTGGTCCACTTCCGTTGGGCGAGCGGTACCGGAAGCAGGTCCTGGTTGGCGTAGGGGCCGGAGGGAATCGCGTCGGGCGCGAGCTCGACGCGGCCGTCGGCCCCGGCTCTGCCGGCCGGCGGTGGAGCGGTGGCTGTCATGGCAGCCCCCTTCGTTCGAGGCGGGGATCGGGGATCGAACGTGCCGTGCGGGGGGATGAAGGGGCCGGGGTCAGCCGCGGAGTGCGGGAATGACGGTGGAGCCGTAGACGTCGATCACGGACTCCTTGGCGTCCTGCATGTCGTACAGGGCGAACTGGTCGACGCCGAGGGCCTTCAGGGCGCGCAGCTTCTCGATGTGCTGCTCCGCGGTGCCGATGAGGCAGAAGCGGTCGACGATCTCGTCGGGGACGAACGCGGTGTCGGGGTTGCCGGTGCGGCCGTGGTGCGAGTAGTCGTACCCCTCGCGGGCCTTGATGTAATCCGTCAGCTCCTGGGGGACGGCGGCGGACTCCTCCCCGTACTTGGTCACCAGGTCGGCGACGTGGTTGCCGACCATGCCGCCGAACCAGCGGCACTGCTCGCGGGCGTGGGCCAGGGCCTGCGGCGAGTCGTCCTCGGTGACGTAGGCGGGCGCGGCCACGCAGACCTTCACCGCCGACGGGTCGCGGCCGGCGGCCACCGCCGCGTCCTTGACCGCCTTGACCATCCACTCCGTCAGATAGACGTCGGCGAGCTGCAGGATGAAGCCGTCCGCCTTCGCCCCAGTGATCGCCAGTGCCTTCGGACCGTACGCCGCCATCCACACCGGCAGTTCGGCACCGGGGCGCACCCAGGGGAACTTCACCACCGTGCCGCCGCCGAGGTCCACCTCGCGTCCCTCGGCGAGTTCGCGGATGACGTGCATGGCCTCCTCTATTCGGGCGAGGGTGTTGGGCTTGCGGCCCGCGACCCGCATCGCGGAGTCGCCGCGGCCGATGCCGCAGATCGTCCGGTCGCCGAACATCTCGTTCAGCGTCGCGAAGGTGGAGGCGGTCACCTCCCAGGTACGGGTACCCGGGTTGGTGACCATCGGCCCGACGACCAGCCGCTCGGTCCGCGCCAGGATCTGGCTGTGGATGACGAACGGCTCCTGCCACAGCACGGTCGAGTCGAACGTCCAGCCATGGGTGAAGCCGTTGCGCTCGGCGCGCCGCATGAGCTCGACGACCCCGGCGGCGGGCGGGTCCGTCTGCAGGACGAGACCAAAATCCATTGCTCTGCTCCCTGGGGTGGCTGGGTGTGGTCAGACGAGGTACTGGCAGGTCGCGCGGGTCTGGTAGCGGCCGTGGCCGGCCCGGCCCAGGTAGCGGTCCTGGTCGACGACCACGGTGCCGCGGGACAGGACGGTACGGGCCTTGCCGGTCAGGCGCTTGCCCTCGTAGGCCGAGTAGTCGACGTTCATGTGGTGGGTCGCGGCGGACACGACCTGCTCCGCCGCGGGGTCGTAGATCACGATGTCGGCGTCCGCGCCCGGCGCGATGGTGCCCTTGCGGGGGTACAGCCCGAACATCCGCGCCGGGGTGGCGCAGGCGATCTCGATCCAGCGGCGGCGGCTGATGTGGCCGTCCACCACGGCCTGGTGCAGCAGGTCCATCCGGTTCTCCACCCCCGGCAGACCATTGGGGATCTTCGAGAAGTCGCCCCGGCCCAGCTCCTTCTGCCCCACGAAGCAGAACGGGCAGTGGTCCGTCGACACCACCTGCAGATCGTTGGTGCGCAGGCCCTTCCACAGCTCGGCCTGGTGCTCCCTGGGACGCAGCGGGGTGGAGCAGACGTACTTGGCGCCCTCGAAGTCCGGCTCGGCCAGGTTGTCCGTGGACAGGAACAGATACTGCGGGCAGGTCTCGGCGAAGACGTTGAGGCCGCGGTCGCGCGCGGTGGCCAGCTCGGCGACGGCCTGCTGCGCGGAGACGTGGACGACGTAGAGCGGCGAGCCGGCGACCTCCGCGAGCCGGATGGCGCGATGGGTGGCCTCCGCCTCCAGCAACTCCCTCCGGACCTCGCCGTGGTGGCGCGGGTCGGTCTTCCCGGCGGCCAGCGCCTGCTCGACCAGTACGTCGATGGCGATGCCGTTCTCGGCGTGCATCATGATCAGGCCGCCGTTGTCGGCGCCGCGCTGCATCGCGCGCAGGATGCGGCCGTCGTCGCTGTAGAACACCCCCGGATAGGCCATGAACAGCTTGAAGGACGTGACGCCCTCGTCCACGAGGAGGTCCATTTCCTTGAGGCTGTCCTCGGTGACATCAGACATGATCATGTGGAACGCGTAGTCGACGGCGCAGTTGCCCTCGGCCTTGGCGTGCCAGGCGTCGAGCCCGGCGCGCAGCGGCTCGCCCACGGACTGCACGGCGAAGTCCACGATCGTGGTGGTCCCGCCCCACGCGGCGGCCCGCGTTCCGGTCTCGAAGGTGTCGGAGGCGAAGGTGCCGCCGAAGGGCAGCTCCATGTGCGTGTGCGCGTCGACGCCGCCCGGGATGACGTACATCCCGGTCGCGTCGATCACGGTGTCCGCTGTCCAGCCCTCGGCGACGGTGCTGCCGGCGGCGGCCAGGGCCACGATCCGCTCGTCCTCGACGAGCACGTCGGCGGGGGTCTCCTCGGCGGCGGTGACGACCAGTCCGCCGCGGATCAGGATCCGGCTCATGTCCCGCGTCCCTCCCCTCAGGCCTCGGTCAGCGGGCCGTAGGCGTCGGGACGGCGGTCCCGGTAGAAGGCCCACTGCCGGCGGACCTCCTCGATCTGCCCGAAGTCCAGGTCGCGGACGACCAGTTCCTCCTCCTTGTCGGAGGCCACGTCGCCGACGAACTGACCGCGCGGGTCGACGAAGTACGAGGTGCCGTAGAAGTCGTTGTCGCCGTACTCCTCCTGGCCGACGCGGTTGATCGCGGCCACGAAGTACTCGTTGGCGACGGCGGCGGCCGGCTGCTCCAGCTGCCAGAGGTAGGCCGACAGCCCGCGGGAGGTCGCGGAGGGGTTGTAGACCAGTTCGGCCCCGGCAAGGCCGAGGGCGCGCCAGCCCTCGGGGAAGTGCCGGTCGTAGCAGATGTAGACGCCGACCTTGCCGACCGCGGTGTCGAAGACGGGCCAGCCGAGATTGCCGGGCTTGAAGTAGAACTTCTCCCAGAAGCCCTTGACCTGCGGAATGTGGTGCTTGCGGTACTTGCCGAGGTACGAGCCGTCGGCGTCGATCACCGCTGCGGTGTTGTAGTAGAAGCCCGCCTGCTCGACCTCGTAGACCGGCACGACCATGACCAGGCCCAGCTCCTTGGCCAGCGCCTGCATGCGCCGCACGGTCGGACCGTCCGGCACGGGCTCGGCCCAGCCGTAGTGCTCCGGCTCCTGGACCTGGCAGAAGTAGGGGGCGTTGAACACCTCCTGGAACCCGATCACCTGCGCCCCCCGGGCGGCGGCCTCACGGGCGTACCGCTCGTGCAGGTCGACCATCGATTCCTTGTCGCCGGTCCACCTGGTCTGCACGAGTGCTGCGCGCACAACTCGACTCATCGGTCTTCCCTCCGACACGCGGCGATGCGCGGACCCCGGAGACGGGCTCCGGGCCGCTTGTCGGCTGACCTTAGGAGCCGGGGGGCGCGGGGTGGAGTACCACGCTGTAACGCACTGGGGGCCCGGGCGTTCCGTCGCGTCACCTGCGCGGATGCCGATCAGAGCGATGTCAGGGGTGCTCGCTCGTCCGGTGAAATCGGCGTTTCGTCACCGCCTTCGCGGTTACCGGCGGGTGTCGCGGGGAGCGCCCGACAAGGTGATGAGTCTGGACAAAAATATTGTTCGGTGAGAGTCTGGGGCCATGCTGGACGTGACCGTGATCGAGGACTCCGCGGCCGCCGCCGCCTCCCTGGACCCCGTACGGGCCCGGCTCCTGGCCGAGCTGGCCGGGGGTCCCGCGTCGGCGACCATGCTCGCCGCCCGGGTCGGGCTGCCCCGGCAGAAGGTGAACTACCACCTCAGGGCGCTGGAGACGCACGGCCTGGTGGAACTGGCCGGGGAACGCCGCAAGGGCAATGTCACCGAGCGGCTGATGCAGGCGACCGCCGCCTCGTACGTCATCTCACCGCTCGCGCTGGCCGCCGTGCAGCCCGACCCCGGCCGGTTCCGCGACCAGTTGTCCGCCCGCTGGCTGCTGGCCGTCGCCGCCCGCCTGGTGCGCGACGTCGGCACCCTGATCACCGGCGCGGCCAGGGCCCGCCAGCGGCTGGCGACCTACGCCCTGGACGGCGAGGTGCGCTTCGCGTCCGCCGCCGACCGGGCCGCCTTCGTCGAGGAGCTGACCCGCGGCGTGAGCGCGCTGATCGCCCGGTACCACGACGCGGACGCCGAGGGCGGCCGCGAGCACCGCATCGTCGTCGCGCTCCATCCCACCGTCAAGGACCCGGTGACCGCAGGGCAGTCAACGCCCGAAACCCCGCCGGCCGTCGAGGAGCAGGCGTAGGAGCCGTGCCCGCACCGCAGCGCCCCACCGCCTCCGCACACCACATCCGCCCCGCACGTCAGCGGGCACGAGGAGAGAGCACCCCCATGGGCAAGGAATTCGAGATCGTCCGCGAGTTCGAGGTCGAGGCGGCACCGGAGGAGGTCTGGGAGGCCGTCACCACCGGCTCGGCGGGCTGGCTCTGGCCCCAGGAGTTCGAGCCCCGCCAGGGCGGCGCCGCACCCTTCGGCGGCGTCCTCACCGTCTGGGACCCGCCGCACCACCTGACCGCCCGCGCGGAGTTCCCCGACGGCGTCGGGAACCAGGCCTTCAACCAGCTCGAGCACGTCATCGAGGCCCGCGGGGACGGCGGTTGCCGGGTCCGCTACGTGCACAGCGGCATCTTCGTCGACGACTGGGACACCCAGTACGACGGCGCGAGCAAGCACACCGACTTCTACCTGCACACCCTGCGTCAGTACCTGACGCACTTCGCGGGCCGCCCCGCCGCCTTCGCGACCGTCAACGGCCCCGCCGCCTCCACCGCGCCGGACGCCCTGGAAGCCGTCAGCCGCGCCCTCGGCGTACCCGACGACGCCGCAGAGGGCGCCGGTGTCCGCCTGCGGCTGCCCGGCGTGGCGGCGCCCGTGGACGCCGTCGTGGACTTCCGCAACCCGTACTTCGTCGGCGTGCGCACCACCGACGCCATGTACCGGGTCTTCGGCCGCAACCACTTCGGCGCACCGGTCGGCATCAGCGTGCACGACTTCTCGGCCGGCGCCGACGGCAAGGAAGCCGCGGAGCGCTGGCAGCGCTGGCTCGACGGCGTCTTCGCCTGACGCGCGCCGCACGAAGCGAACCGCCCCGGCTGATCCTCCAGCCGGGGCGGTTCGTTCGCGTACGTGAGGGCCGGGTCAGCCGAGGATCGCCAGAGCCTCGTTGAGCGTGGCCGACGGGCGCATGACGGCCGCGGCCTTCACGGCGTCGGGCTGGTAGTAGCCGCCGATGTCGGCCGGGGAGCCCTGGACGGCGATCAGCTCGTCGACGATCGTCTGCTCCTTGTCCGACAGCGTCTGGGCGAGCGGGGCGAAGGCCTTGGCCAGCTCCGGGTCGTCCGTCTGCCCCGCCAGCTCCTGGGCCCAGTACAGGGCCAGGTAGAAGTGGCTGCCGCGGTTGTCGATGCCGCCGAGCTTGCGGCTGGGCGACTTGTCCTCGTTGAGGAACGTGCCGGTGGCGCGGTCCAGGGTGTCGGCCAGGACCTGGGCGCGGGCGTTGCCCGTGGTGGTCGCCAGGTGCTCGAAGCTGACCGCGAGGGCCAGGAACTCGCCCAGGCTGTCCCAACGCAGGTAGTTCTCCTTGACCAGCTGCTGCACGTGCTTGGGCGCGGAGCCGCCGGCGCCGGTCTCGAACAGGCCGCCGCCGTTCATCAGCGGGACCACCGACAGCATCTTGGCGCTGGTGCCCAGCTCCAGGATCGGGAAGAGGTCGGTCAGGTAGTCGCGCAGCACGTTGCCGGTGACGGAGATCGTGTTCTCGCCGCGGCGGATGCGCTCCAGGGAGAACTTCGTCGCCTCGACCGGCGACTTGATCTCGATCTGCAGGCCCTCGGTGTCGTGCTCCGGCAGATACTGCTCGACCTTGGCGATCAGGTTCGCGTCGTGGGCGCGCTCCGCGTCCAGCCAGAACACCGCCGGGTCGCCGGTCGCACGGGCGCGGGTGACGGCGAGCTTGACCCAGTCCTTGATCGGCGCGTCCTTGGTCTGGCAGGCGCGGAAGATGTCGCCCGCGGAGACGGCCTGCTCCAGCACGACGTTGCCGGCCCGGTCGACCAGGCGGACGGTGCCGGTGTGCTGGACCTCGAAGGTCTTGTCGTGGCTGCCGTACTCCTCGGCCTTCTGCGCCATCAGGCCGACGTTCGGGACCGAGCCCATCGTCGCCGGGTCGAAGGCGCCGTGCGCGCGGCAGTCGTCGAGGACGGCCTGGTAGATGCCGGCGTAGCTGCTGTCCGGGAGCACCGCCAGGGTGTCGGCCTCCTGGCCGTCCGGGCCCCACATGTGGCCGGAGGTGCGGATCATGGCCGGCATGGAGGCGTCCACGATGACGTCGCTCGGGACGTGCAGGTTGGTGATGCCGCGGTCGGAGTCGACCATCGCCAGCGCCGGGCCCTCGGCGAGCTCGGCCTCGAAGGACGCCTTGATCTCCGCGCCCTCGGGCAGCGCCTCGACGCCCTTGAGGATGCCGCCGAGACCGTCGTTCGGGGTCAGGCCGGCGGCCGCGAAGGCCTCGCCGTACTGCGCGAAGGTCTTGGGGAAGAACGCGCGCACCACGTGGCCGAAGACGATCGGGTCGGAGACCTTCATCATCGTGGCCTTCAGGTGCACGGAGAACAGCACGCCCTCGGCCTTGGCGCGGGCGACCTGCTCGCCCAGGAACTCGCGGAGCACCGCGACCCGCATGACGGACGCGTCCACGACCTCGCCCGCGAGCACCGGGACCGACTCGCGCAGCACCGTGGTCGTGCCGTCGTCGCCCAGCAGCTCGATGCGCAGGGAGCCGTCCTCGGCGATCACCGCGGACTTCTCGGTGGACCGGAAGTCGTCACCGGTCATGTGCGCGACATTGGTCTTCGAGTCGGCCGACCACGCGCCCATGCGGTGCGGGTGCGCCTTGGCGTAGTTCTTGACGGACGCGGGGGCGCGGCGGTCGGAGTTGCCCTCGCGCAGGACCGGGTTGACGGCGCTGCCCTTGATCTTGTCGTAGCGGGCGCGGACGTCCTTGTCCTCGTCGGACTTCGCGTCGTCCGGGTAGTCCGGCAGCGCGTAGCCCTGCTCCTGAAGCTCCGCGACCGCGGCCTTCAGCTGCGGGATGGAGGCCGAGACGTTCGGCAGCTTGATGATGTTCGCCGCCGGGGTCTTCGCCAGCTCGCCGAGCTCCGCGAGGGCGTCCGGGATGCGCTGGCCCTCCTCCAGGTACTCGGGGAAGCTCGCGATGATCCGCCCGGCCAGGGAGATGTCGCGGGTCTCCACGGCGACGCCGGCCGTGGAGGCGTACGCCTGGATCACGGGCAGGAACGAGTACGTCGCCAGCGCCGGCGCCTCGTCGGTGTGCGTATAGATGATGGTCGAGTCAGTCACCGGGTGCTCCGCTCCACGTCTGCAACATTGCAACATTGCTCGACATCAAGATATCTCGTGACCGCACCCCTCTCGACGGGACCCTGCCCACGGCGGCGGCGCCCACCGCCCGGATGCCGCCACCGGACTCCCGGCGCCCCCCTGCCGGCGCATTCCCGGCCTCCCCCGCAGCCGCGCCGTGGTGCCCGCGCGCATATCCCGCACATTAACTATGGTGTCCCACCACATGGGCCGGTGACCTGCGTCTTCCTACGTTGTGCCGACACGGAAACGTCCCCGACAACCGCCTGGAAGTGGTGCACATGGCTTCCCCCGTAACCGCTCCCCCACCGCCGGCCGGCCTCCGGCGGATCGTCGCCGCGAGCCTGGTCGGCACGACCATCGAGTGGTACGACTTCTTCCTCTACGGGTCCGCCGCCGCCCTCGTCTTCAACAAGCTGTTCTTCCCCGGCTCGGATCCGCTGGTCGGCACCCTCCTGTCGTTCCTCACCTACGCGGTGGGCTTCGCCGCACGGCCCATCGGCGCGCTGGTCTTCGGGCACTACGGGGACCGCCTCGGGCGCAAGCGCCTCCTGGTGCTGAGCCTGCTGCTCATGGGCGGCGCGACCTTCTGCATCGGCCTGCTGCCGACCCACGCCACCTTGGGCTCGGCCGCTCCAGTGCTGCTCACCGCGCTGCGCCTGGTGCAGGGATTCGCGCTGGGCGGCGAGTGGGGCGGCGCGGTGCTGCTGGTGTCGGAGCACGGGGACGCCCGGCAGCGCGGCTTCTGGGCCTCCTGGCCGCAGACCGGCGCACCCGCGGGACAGCTCCTGGCCACCGGCGTGCTGTCCGCCCTGACCGCCCTGCTGTCCGACGCCGCGTTCACCTCCTGGGGCTGGCGCGTGCCCTTCCTGCTGTCCGGCGTCCTGGTGCTGGTCGGCCTGTGGATCCGGCTCTCCGTGGACGAGTCGCCGGTCTTCAAGGAGGCCCTCGCGCGCGCCGAGGCCCGCAGGACCGAGACCGCGGCAGTGGAGCGGATGCCGCTGGTCGCCGTACTGCGCGACCACTGGCGCGACGTCCTGGTGGCGATGGGCGCGCGCATGGCCGAGAACATCAGCTACTACGTGATCACCGCCTTCGTCCTGGTGTACGCGACGACGCAGGCGGGCCTGGGCAAGCAGACCGCGCTCAACGCCGTGCTCATCGGCTCCGCCGTGCACTTCGCGGTGATCCCGGCCTGGGGCGCGCTCTCGGACCGGATCGGCCGCAAGCCGGTCTACCTGCTGGGCGCCGCCGGGGTGGGCCTGTGGGCGTTCCCCTTCTTCGCCCTCATCGACACCAAGAGCTTCCCGGCGCTGCTGCTGGCCGTCACCGTCGGCCTGGTCCTGCACGGCGCCATGTACGCACCGCAGGCCGCCTTCTTCTCGGAGATGTTCGCGACCCGGATGCGCTACTCGGGCGCCTCGATCGGCGCCCAGTTCGCCTCGGTCGCGGCCGGCGCCCCGGCGCCGCTCATCGCGACGGCCCTGCTCGCCGACTACGACAGCGCCACGCCGATCGCCCTGTACGTCATCCTCGCCGCCGTCATCACCCTGGTCGCGGTCTCCGTGGCCAGGGAGACCCGCGGGCGCGACCTCGCGGCCGTGGAACCGCAGACCGCCGACGAGACGCCGCTGGCCCGGTCGGCCCCGGCCGGCTGAGGCCCCCCGGCCCGGACGTACACGCTCACGACGCTGGACCCCGCCACCGTTGTCGGTGGCGGGGTCCAGCGTCGTAGCCGTGAGTGACGGCGTGTGACACGGAGGGCGGACGGAGGTGCTGCACCATGTGGAGTCGTGGGTGCCCGACCTCGGGCGGGCGAGTGCCGAATGGGGCTGGCTGCTGGAGGAGATGCGCTACCAGCCGTACCAGGAGTGGCCCGCGGGCCGTAGTTGGCGGCTCGGGCCGGCCTATGTGGTCGTCGAGCAGTCGCCGGATCTCGTCCCCGGCCCGTACGAACGGCGCCGGACGGGGCTCAACCACCTGGCGTTCCACGTCGCGGACCGGGTCGCGCCGGACGGCCTGGTGGAGGGCGCCGCAGGCATCGGCCGGCGGCTGCTGTTCCCCGACCGGCACCCGCACGCGGGCGGGGAGGGACACTGCGCCGCCTATCTGGAGAACGATGACGGCTTCGAGGTGGAGCTGGTCGTGGCCCTGGATCAGTCCTGACCCGAGGAGAGCCGGTGCAGGCGCAGCGCGAGCTGGATCTCCAGCGCGCGGTCCGGCGACTGCCAGTCCGGGCCGAGGAGTTGGGATATCCGCTCCAGCCGCTGGGCGACGGTGTTGACGTGCACGTGGAGGGTGTCCTTGGTGCGCACCGGGCTCATGCCGCTGGAGAAGTAGGCGTCGAGGGTGCGGACGAGTTCCGTGCCCCTGCGCACGTCGTAGTCGGCGACGTTCCCGATGGTGCGGTGGACGAAGCCGTCGACGTCCCGGGCGTCGGTGAGCAGCAGGCCGAGGAAGCCGAAGTCGGCCCCCGCGGCGCCCTCTCCGGCACGGCCGAGGGCCCGCAGGGCGTCGCCGCAGCGCTGGGCCTCGGCATAGGCGAGGGCCACGGATCCCGGGCGGCCGGCCGGCGCGGCGACCGGGTTGGACGCCCCTACGGTGACGGCGGCTTGCACCGCGCTGCCGAGTTCGCGGGCGATGCGGCGCGCCGTCGACGAGGCGGACGAGGCATCGGAGTTTCCTTCGAGCGGGAGCAGCAGCACGGTGCCGCCGTCCCTGGCCGCCGCCAGGCCGCGGTGCGTTGCCGCGATGTGGGAGGCGGCGGACCACAGGCGGAGCCGGTCGGCGCTGCCGTCGGTCTCGCCGTCGATGCGCGCGGCCAGCACGATGTGCGGGGCGTCCAGGTCGGCGCGGAGCCGTCCGGCGCGCTCGCGCAGCAGGCGGGGGTCGCGGTGCGGGGCGTCGAGCAGGTCGTCCAGTAGTTCGCCGCGGAAGCGCTGTTCGGCCTCGGCGGCGTTGCGGCGGGCGAGCAGCAGCAGGGAGGTGACCATCGCGGCCCGCTCCAGGGTGCGTTGGTCGACGGGACCGAGTTCCGGGTGGCCCCGCAGGAGCAGCGCGCCCAGGAGTTCACCGCCCGCGGTGACGGCGGCGGTCCAGGTGCCGCCCTGGCGGACGGCGCGGCCGTCCTTGCGGGATCGCGCGACGGCGTCGGCCAGTTCGCCGGGGACGGGCTCGTGGTCGTGGCCCACCACGCGGACCGTTCCGGCGAGCACATGGGAGACCGCGTCGGCGACGTCGTCGACGCCCCCGCCGCGCAGCACGAGTTCCGTCAGCCGGTCGTGCACCTCCGAGGCCCGCTCCAGCGCCGCACTGTGGGTGCGGATGGTCTCGTTCGCCGCGCCCAGGTCGGCGAGGGCCGAGCGCGTCTCCTCAAGGAGGTTGGCCGTGTCGATGGCGACGGCCGCGAGCGAGGCGAGCGAGGCCAGCAGGGCGATCTGCTCCCGCTCGAAGACCCGGGCCCGCCGGTCGGCCGCGTACAGCACGCCGATGACCCCGGTCCCCAGCACAAGGGGCACGCCGAGGATCGCGACCAGGCCCTCGTCGTGCACCGCGGAGTCGATCGGGGAGGTGTGGCAGAAGCGTTCGTCGTCGAAGTAGGACTCGGTGACGTAGGGCATGGCGGTCTGGGCGACCAGCCCGCCGAGCCCCTCCCCCATGCCGAGCCGGACACGCTGGAAGCGCGCGGAGACCGAACCCTCGGTGACCCGCATGTAGGTGTCGCCGGCCTTGCGGTCGATCAGGCTCAGATAGGCCACGTCCGTGCCGAGCAGGGAGCGCGCCCGGTGCACGATGGCCTGCAGCACGGAGTCCAGGTCGCGCAGCCCCGCGAGGTCGCCGGCCGTCTCGAAGAGCGCCGACAGCTCGGCCTCGCGCCTTCGTCGGCCCTCCAGTTCGGCCCGCACCCGCAACGCCAGCAGCTTGGCCTGCTCCAGCTCGGCGAGCGCGGTGGGCGCGGCCCCCTCGGCCCGCGCGGCCAGGACCGGGCGCTCGTACTCCTCCACCGGGGCACCACGGGCCAGCAGCCGCAGGTACGGCGCGTCGGCGGGTCCGTACGGAGGCATGGGGCCGCTGGTGTCCTCGTGGTCGTCCCGGGCGGAGGAGTCGTGGTGGCCGGAGAGGTCGTCGTGGTCGGGCACGGTGTCAGGGATACCGGCAGATCAATGTGCCGTCCATCCGCCGTCCATGGTCAATGAGGCGCCGGTGACGAAGGAGGCCTGCGGGGAGCACAGATAGGCGGCCATCTCGGCGACCTCCTCGGGCTCCACCAGCCGCTTCACAGCGGAGTCCGCGAGCAGGATCTCGCCGACCACCCGCTCGGGGGCGATGCCGTGCGCGGCCGCCTGGTCGGCGATCTGCCGCTCCACCAGCGGAGTGCGCACATAGCCGGGGCACACGCAGTTGGAGGTCACCCCATGTGCGGCACCTTCGAGCGCGGCGGTCTTCGAGAGGCCTTCGAGACCGTGCTTGGCCGCCACATAGGCGCTCTTGAACGGCGAGGCGCGCAATCCGTGCACCGAGGAGATGTTCACGACGCGGCCCCAGCCCTGCCCGTACATGTGCGGCAGCGCGCCGCGCAGGAGCCGGAACGGGGCCTCCAGCATCACCCGCAGCACAGTGGAGAAGACCTCCGGCGGGAAGTCCTCGATGGGCCGCACCAGTTGGAGCCCCGCGTTGTTGACGAGGATGTCGGTGCCGGCGGCGGCGTGCTCGGCGGCGTCGAGGTCGGTGAGGTCCAAGGTGAGCGCCTCGACCGCACCGGGGCGGCCGTCGGCCGCGGCACGTTCGACGAGGGCCGCCAGGCCCTCGGCGTCGCGGTCCACGGCACGTACCTTGGCGCCCGCGGCGGCCAGCCGCAGCACACATGCGCGGCCGATGCCGCCCGCGGCGCCGGTGACGAGAGCGGTGCGGCCGCCCAGGTCGGGGACGCCCGGCTGGGAGGTGGAGTCCGTCATGGCCACGAGGCTAGGCAACGACGGCGCCCGCACCGATGTGGGCAACGCCCACAGTCGCGTACGGGCTGGTGGGCGCACCCCACACTCACTCTTCCGGCGGCCCCGCGGGCTCGAACCAGGTGGGCCCGTCGCTGCGCGCGTGCTTGAGGCGCAACTGGCCGTGCCCTCCGAGATCGGGCAGCCCGTCCACGTCGAACCAGCCGACCTCCAGCGACTCGTCGTCCGCCACGTGGGCCCGGCCGCCGACCGCACGGCAGCGCAAGGTGATGTCGACGTACTGGCAGCGGTCGCCGTTGGGGTAGCGCACCGGCTTGATCGTCTGCACCAGGACGACGCGTTCGGCCACCGCCAGGACGCCGGTCTCCTCCAGCACCTCCCGGACGGCGGTCTCGGCGGGCTGCTCACCGGGTTCGCTGATGCCGCCGATCAGGGACCAGCGTCCGTTGTCGGCACGGCGGTTGAGCAGGACGCGATTGTCGTCGTCGAAGACGACCGCCGTGACACCGGGCAGCAGCAGCTGCCGGTGGCCGACGAGGGCGCGCAGCTCGCGGAGGAATTCGGGAATCGGCACGCCTCGAGCCTACGTGCTCGCGTGGATCATGTCCGCCGTGCCGGCCCGGACGCCGCGAGCGCCCCGGTGTTACCGCGCGACATATCCACACCACCACATCACAGCGGTTACCGTGACCCCCGGGGCCCGCGCGGGGTGGCGTCAGGGGGTTCGGGATGAGGACGACAACGGGCGACGCGGCCGGCATCACCGGCGACGCCCCGCCCGACAGCCCGCGACCGGGGCGCACCGACGCCGTCGGCGCGGCACTCCTGGTCACGAGCACGGTGTGGGCGCTGGTCTCGGCGATCGGCCGTCCCGCGCGTCCCGAGGGCTTCCTGCTCGCGGTCCTCGCGGTCGCCGCCGGGTTCGCGGCCGGACGGATCGGCGGGGCCCTGCGGCCGGTCTTCGTGCCCGCCGCGGCGGCCGCGGGCGCGATCGCGCTCACCTTGCTGCCGCCCGGACGCCTGTCGCACGGACCGCACACCCCGCCGCTGGGGTACGCCAATGCCGACGCCGCCCTCATGGTGCTGGCGACCGGCGCCGCGTGCTGCGCCGCCTGGGCCTCCCGCCCGGGCCTTGTGCGGCTCGGGCTGCGGCTGCTCGGCGTGCTGGCGGCCCTGATCGCCCTCGGGCTGGGCTCCGCGGCGGGCTTCGCCGCCTCGCTCGGCGTGCTCCTGTGCTCCCTGGCCGCCGACCGCACGCCGCGGCTGATCGGGCTCGCAGGACTGGCGCTGGCCACCTGCGTGGCCGTCGGCGGCACGTACGCGGTCGCCGTGGACGCCCTGCCGCCGGGCCTGTCCGCGTCCCTGTCCGGCCAGCTCACGCCCGCACGCGTCAGGCTCTGGCACGAGGCCCTGCACACCGCGGCGACCAGCCCGGTGCGCGGGATCGGTCCCGGACGGTTCGCGGAGGTGGAGGACGCCGGCGGGGAGCCGGCGGCGGACAACCCGGCCGGCAGCGGCAAGCCCCAGTCGGCCCCGCTCCAACTCGCCGCGGAGCAGGGTGTCCCCGGCGTCGCGCTCCTCGCCGGCTGCTACGTCTGGCTCCTGTGGGCCCTGCACCGCTCACCGCGCGGCACACCCGTCGTCCTCACGGCGGCGGCCGCGCTGACGGGCCTGGCCATGCAGTCCGCCGTCGACCACGTCCTCAGCTACGCCGCCGTCACCGCCGGTGCGGGCCTGCTCGCCGGGCTCGCCACCTCGCGTCCCACCCGCGACGGGCCCCCGCCAGGCCGCTGACGGCCCTCGATGCCGCCGCCCGTCGCGACCGGCACCGGCTCACGCCGACGACGGCCCCCGCGGCGGGCCGAAGAGCACGTCGCGGATCTCCTCGGCCTTCAGATTGCCGCTGAGCCGCAGCTCCGCACGGAGCGCCGCGACGAGTTCGGACAGGCGCCGCTGGGCCACGGGATCGGAGCCGACGAAGCCGCCGTCCCGCTCGATCGCGGCGAGTATCCGGCCTGCCTCCGCGTTGCCGTAGGTCGCCAGGCGGGCCTTGGCGGAGGAGACGAGCACGAGGGACTCGGTGATCCGGTCCTCCAGCTCGGCCGCTCGTGCGGCCGTCACGGCGGGCCCCGCTCCGTAGAGGCGGCCGCGGTACTGGGCGTTCTCCGCGATGCCGCGCATGAAGTCGACCAGTGCGTCGCCCGCGCGCTCGGCCCGCTGGCGGCGGCTCTCGTTGTGACGGGCATGGACCGCGTTGACCGAGGCGAGCACCACACCCGCGGCGAAGCCGATCAGCGCGATGACCGATTCCGCCGCGATGTCCGTGTCCCCGGCCGCCGACCACATCATGATCCCGCCCCCCATGGCCTGATACGTCCCACTCTAGGCGGACGACGGTCCCACGGACAGACACTTGCCGCGGGTCCCGGCGGCGGCCTACCATCGTGATGTTGTCGAATCGATTCGATGCATTCGATTCGCTCCACCGATCCACCGCCGGAAGGAACCGCATGGCCACGATCAAGGACGTCGCGGAGCGCGCGGGGGTCGCACCGAGCACCGTGTCGTACGTCCTGAGCGGGTCCCGCAAGATCTCCGAGGACACGCGCCGCGCGGTGCGTCAGGCGATCGACGAACTGGGGTACCACCCGCGGGCGAGCGCGCGGACGCTGCGCAGCACGCGCACGCAGGTCCTCGCCCTCGCGCTGCCCCGGGTCGCCGGGGGCTACCGGGCGGTCGACGGGCGGTTCGCCATCGGCATCAGCGACGCGGCCCGGGCGCACGGCTACGACGTCCTGCTGACGACGGCGCGGGAGGGCGTCCCGGGGCTGCGCCGGATCGCGGGCAGCCGGCAGGCCGACGCCGCGATCCTGATGGCGGTCGAGATGGAGGACCCCCGCATCGAGGCGCTGCGCGAACTCTCCTTCCCCACCGCCCTGCTGGGACGTTCGGCCGACGACCGGGAGCCCTGGACCGATCTGGACTGGGAGGCCGCGACCGCCCTGGCGGTGCGCACGGCCGTGGCGGCCGGGCACCGCGACGTGGCGTTCCTCGCCACCACCGACCACGAACTCCGGGCCCGGCGCGGCTACGCGGTCCGCGGCGTCGCCGGCGCCCGCCGCGCCGCGGCCGGGACCGGCGCGGACGTCGCGGTCCGCGAGTCGACCGGCGACATCCCGCGGCTGCCGCAGGTGCTCCGCGCCCTGCTCTGCGGCGAACGCCCGCCGACCGCGCTGGTCGTGCAGCACGTCGCCGCGCTGCCGCACATCCTGGCCGCCGTCACCGCCGAGGGGCTGCGCGTCCCCGAGGACCTGTCGGTCGTGGCGGTCGGCAACCTCCCGGACGACGTCGGAGGACGCGAACTGCCCCGCGTCGAACTGCCCGTGGAGGAGATGTCCGCCGAGGTCGTCCGCCTGGCCGTGGAGGCGATCGACGCCCGTGCGCAGGGCGTCCCGCCCGGTCCCGCCGCCGCTTCGCGGCTGATCGCCCCCGTCCTGCTGGCGCCGGAGCGCGTCGCGCCTCCCCGCCCGCGGCCGCGCCCCGCCCGGCCCTGAACCGCACGCACCCCCATCCGCACCGAGCCGAGGGAGCCCCTTCCCATGCCCGCCGAACTCCCGTCCTTCCCGCCCGGATTCCTCTTCGGCGCCGCGACCGCGGCCTACCAGATCGAGGGCGCCCACGACGAGGACGGCCGCGGGCCGTCCATCTGGGACACCTTCAGCCACACCCCCGGCAACACCGCGGACGGCGCCACCGGTGACATCGCCTGCGACCACTACCACCGCCACGCCGAGGACGTCGCGCTCCTCAAGGGCCTCGGCGTCGGCTCCTACCGCTTCTCCGTCGCCTGGTCGCGTGTACTGCCGGACGGCCGGGGCCCGGTCAACTCCAAGGGCCTGGACTTCTACGACCGCCTCACCGACGACCTGCTCGCCGCCGGCATCTCCCCCGCCGTCACGCTCTACCACTGGGACCTGCCCCAGGCCCTGGAGGACGAGGGCGGTTGGCGCAGCCGCGCGACCGCCGAGCACTTCGCCGCCTACGCGGCCGTCGTCGCCGAACGGCTCGGGGACCGCGTCGGCCGCTGGATCACCCTCAACGAGCCCTACTGCTCGGCGTTCGTCGGCTACGCCGAGGGCCGGCACGCCCCCGGCGCCCGCGAGGGCACGGGCGCGCTCGCCGCCGCCCACCACCTGCTGCTCGGCCACGGCCTCGCGGTGCCGGCCCTGCGCGCGGCGGGAGCGCGCGAGATCGGCATCACCCTCAACCTCGACCGCATCGAGGCCGCGAGCGACTCCGCCGCCGACCGGGGCGCGCTGAGCCGGGCCGTCACCCTGCACAACGACACATGGACGGAGCCGCTGTTCGCCGGCCGCTACCCGGCGGGCGAGACCGCGACGTGGGGCGCGCTCGCCGACGGCTCGTACCGCCGCGAGGGCGACCTCCAGGTCATCGGCGCCCCCCTGGACTTCGTGGGCCTGAACTTCTACCGCCCGCTCACCGTCGAGGACGCCCCGCACCGCGAGGCCGACCCGGCGCGGCGCACCGCGGTCGACATCGGCGTGCGGGAGACCGATCCGTACGGGACGCGGCACACCACCATGGGCTGGCCGGTCGTGCCGGAGGCGTTCACGGCGCTCCTGCTGGAACTGCGCGACCGCTACCCGTCGCTGCCGCCCGTCCTGATCACGGAGAACGGTTCCGCCGAGGCCGATGTCCGCTCCGCCGACGGCGGAGTCGACGACCCGGACCGGGTGGCGTACCTGCGCGACCACCTCCACGCGCTCGCCGCTGCTATCGACACGGGCGTGGACGTGCGCGGCTACTACGTCTGGTCGCTGCTGGACAACTTCGAGTGGGCCCGCGGGTACGGTCAGCGCTTCGGCATCGTCCACGTCGACTACGGCAACGGGGCCGAGCGGACTCCCAAGTCGAGTTACGCCTGGTACCGCGACCTGATCGCCGCCCACCGCGCGGGGACCGGGCAGCGGTCCTGACGCGCGGCGGCCCGCGCTGGGCCACCCGGGTGAACCCGTGGGCGGGCGGCCGCCCGCCTACGGGCGCAGGCCCAGCCGGGTGCGGATGGCCCGGACGGCGCCCTCGGCGTCGTCCACGGTGACGGTGAAGTGCCGCCCGTTGCCCAGGTCGATCACGACACCGGGGCCGCGCCGGACGACCACCGCCGTGCCCTGCTCAGGGCGCCAGCGGTACCCCCAGCCGCCCCAGTGCCGCGGGCTCACCAGGGGCGCGAGGTGGGCGTCGTTGATCTCGTGCCACGGGATGCTGCGGCGCGGCACGCCGATGTGGCCGCAGCGCACCTGGAGTCCGTCCCGGTCCACCTTCACGCGCACATGGGTGAAGGCGATGGTGCCGAACAGCACCAGGAGCCCGGCCGCGATGCAGCCGACCACCGACATGATCAGCGGCGCGACGCCCGAGGTGTAGGCGGAGTCCACGGCGAGTTCGATGCCCAGCGCCATGCAGGCAGCGCCCACGCCCGCCAGCAGCCACTGGAAACGGTTGCTGGCGTGGCCCGTCCACACCTGGGGTGTACGCGCGTCGTCACGCTGCGCGTCCGTCATGTGAGCAGGGTACTCATCCGCGGGGCGGATGGCAGCCGTGCGAACGGGACCGGTGGCGGTGGACCGTCAGTGGAGCCTCATAGGCCCCTCAGAGGACAGGAGCCGTGCCCGGGGCGGCGGACGCGGCGGTCTCCGCGAGGAAGCGTCCCTCCGGGTAGGCCAGGGCCTGCGGCGTGATCGCGCCAGGCCGGCCGCTCAGAATGACCGCGAGGCCGCCGGTCGGTGCGTTGTCCGGGGCGGGCGCCGCTCCGATCCGCCGCAGGGTCTGCGCGGCGACGGCGTCCGCGGAACCGAGCAGCGGGGCCGTGGTGCCCAGCGCCGCCCGGATGCGGTCGGCGACGAGCTCGTAGTGGGTGCAGCCGAGCACGACGGCCTCGGCGTCGGCAGGGGTGAGCGCCGCCGCGGCGGCGATCGCGGCGGCCGTGGCGGCCTCGTCGGCCCGGTCGACGGCGTCGGCGAGACCGGGGCAGGGCACCTCGGTGACGGTCGCGCCGTTGCCGAAGTCCCGGATCAGGTCGCGCTGGTAGCGGCTGCCGGTGGTCGCCGGGGTCGCCCAGATCGCGACGGTGCGGGCCCCGGCTGCGGCGGGCTTGATCGCGGGCACGGTGCCGATGACCGGGATGGCGGGCTCCAGCTCGGCGCGGAGCGCTGGCAGCGCGTGGACGGTCGCGGTGTTGCAGGCGACGATCAGCGCCTCGGGGCCGTGCGCCGCGGCGGCGCGGGCGCAGGCCAGCGCGTGCTCGGTGACGTCCTCGGGAGTACGCGGGCCCCAGGGCATGCCGTCGGGGTCGCAGGAGAGCACGAGGTCCGCGTCGGGCCGCATCCGGCGGAGCGCGGCGGCCGCTGCGAGCAGCCCGATTCCGGAGTCCAACAGCGCGATCTTCACGGGTCACCACTTTACGTGATCCGATTGTCGGCCCGGCGGCCCGGCGGCCCGTCTGTCCGGCGGCCGTGCCGCCCTGCCGCCCGCCGGGTTCCGGGGTGCGCCGGGGAAATGCCGCGCAGGCGGGGGCCGTGGCGGCAGACTGCCGGGGTGACATGGCTGACGTGGGCGACCGTGGTGTCGCTGCTGGCATGGCTCTGGCTGCTGCTGGCGCAGGGGATGTTCTGGCGAACCGACGTACGGCTGCCCCCGCCCCCTGCGGCGGACGCCGGCGGGCCCGAGGCGTGGCCTGACGTGGCCGTCGTCGTACCGGCACGCGACGAGGCCGGCGTGCTGCCGCTCAGCCTGCCCAGTGTGCTGGCGCAGCGGTATCCGGGCCGCGCCGAAGTGGTGCTCGTGGACGACGGCAGTACGGACGGCACAGGGGCGCTGGCACGGCGGCTGGCGGAGGAGAGCGGCGGACTGCCGCTGCGGGTGGTCACGCCCGGGCCGCCGCCGCACGGGTGGACGGGCAAGCTGTGGGCGGTCCGGCACGGCATCGAGGTGGCCGGGCAGTCCGCCGTGGCACCGGAGTTCCTGCTGCTCACGGACGCCGACATCGCCCATGCCCCGGATTCGCTGCGGCACTTGACGGCCGCGGCGCGGGCCCATGGGCTCGACATGGTGTCGCAGATGGCGCGGCTGCGAGTGGCCGCCCCCTGGGAGCGGCTGATCGTGCCCGCCTTCGTCTACTTCTTCGCCCAGCTGTATCCGTTCCGCCGGGTCAACCGCGACCGGTCAAGGACGGCGGCGGCGGCCGGCGGCTGCGTGCTGATCCGCCGCTCGGCCGTCGAGCGGGCCGGTGTCCCGGAGTCCATCCGGCACGCCGTGATCGACGACGTGGCGCTGGCCAGGGCGGTGAAGGGCAGCGGCGGCCGGATCTGGCTCGGCCTGGCCGACGGGGTCGACAGCGTCCGCCCCTACCCCGGGTTGTCCGAGCTGTGGCGGATGGTCTCGCGGAGCGCGTACGCCCAACTGCGGCACAGCGTCGCCCTGCTCGCGGGCACGGTGCTGGGGCTGCTGCTGATCTACGTCCTGCCCCCGGTCGCCGCCGTCGGCGGGGCAGTTGCGGGAGCCTGGTGGCTGTGTGCCGCGGGAGCCGCGGCATGGGCGGTGATGTGCGGCACCTATGTGCCGATGGTGCGCTACTACCGGCAGCCGCTGTGGCTCGTCCCGCTGCTGCCGTTCACCGCGGTGGTCTATCTGCTGATGACGGTCGACTCCGCCGTGCAGCACTACCGCGGCCGCGGAGCGGCATGGAAAGGCCGCACCTATGCGCGGCCGGACGCCTCGGCGTAGGCGACGGCAAGGCGGGCGCCGACCGCGGCCGTGCCGAACCGGCGCAAGGTGCGGTCGGCGAGGGCCGCCGGCTGGTGCCGGGGCAGTGCCGCGGCGGCCTCCACCAGAGCGTGCGCGAAGGCCGCGGGGTCGCCGGGGGGTACGAGGAATCCCCCGTCGTGGCCGACGAGTTCGGGCAGGGCACCGGTCCGCGTGCCCACCACCAGGGTGCCGCAGCCCAGCGCGTCCAGGGCCCGCAGGCAGAAACTCTCGGCATCGCCGGCGACGGCGTACAGATCGGCATGGGCGACCGCGTGCAGCGCCTCGGCACGTCCGCGCGCCCGGCGCACGGTGACGGCGGAGTCGACCCCGCACCGCCGCAGCAGGCCGCGCAGCTCGGTGGGAACCTCGGCATGCCCCTCCGCGATGATGTCCAGCCGCAGCCGGGGGTCCTTCAACCGGGCGGCGGCGAAGGCGTGGACGAGCGTCTCCCATCCCTCGCGCGGCCCGAAGCCCCCCGTGGCGGCCACCCGCACCGGGTCCTGGCTGATCCGCGCACGGGCCGGGACGCGGGGCAGGGTGTCGGGGCCGACGGGGTGCGGCACGACGCGGTGGCGCCCCGGCATCCGCTGCTCGCCGAGGCGCAGCAGCAGAGCGTCGCTGACCGCGAGCACCGAGGCGGCCTCGCGGTAGGCGCGGGCCCGCCCGCGGCGCAGGCGCGAAGGGCTCTCGAACCAGCGCACGTCGTCCTCGCTGAGCACGTACGGCAGCCCCACGGCGCGCGCGACCCACGGCAAGAGGTCGTCGGCGCCGGGGACATGACCGTGCAGGACGTCGACGCGGCCGCACTCGGCCGTCTCGTGACGCAGCACGTCCCCGATCCGCCCGACAGTGACGCGACGGGCGGCGAGACCGCCGGGCGGAAGGGCCACCTGGTAGTGGTGGGGCCGCTCCGGATCGCGGCCGGCGTAGGGGAGCCCGGGCACGGCGGGAAGGGTCAGCTCCCGGACCGCGACCACGTCCACGACCTCGGCGACGGAGGCCGCGGCCTTGTGCCACTCCTCCGGCCTGGCCGGACGTGCCTGCCCGAAGAACATGGCGACGCGCATGGCCCACTGTGGCACACCGGGCCCGGGGCCCGGGGGAGTTCGCCGGAGTCATCCCAAGGGCTTGACAGCTCCCCCGTGCGGGTGAGCTGTTGGATCGAATGAGTGGCCGTTCCGTCACACAGGGCAATGGGCGGAAACGCTTCCGGAAATGCCGCGGAGGGTCGCCCGCTCTGCCGCACGGACGACCGGTAACACCCCAGGCCCAGGGCTTTTACGCGATCGAAACGGCGACCGCGGCCCGATTTTCTCCCTTTCGATCACAATCGGCTTCGCTGGTCACTCACTGCACATGAAATGACCCGCTAATCGGTCTCCCCAACCAGCACATCGTGGGCTTAACTTATGGGCTATGACCTCCCCCCGCGGTTCTTACGGCGGTGGCTACTACACGTCGCCGTTCTTTCCCGACACGCCCATCTACGACAGTCTTGTCGCGGAGCGGGGCACCCCCCAGATCGCGCCGATCCGCGTTCCGTCGGCCTACGACGTCGGCAGCAGCGTCGGCAGCAATCTCCCGGCCCTGCCCGCGGCGCCCCTCGCGCTGCCCGCCGGACCGTCCTCGTACAACCAGGCCCCGAGCGCGCCGCCCCAGAGCACGTACTCGGGCTACCAGGCGCCCGGCGGCTACCAGCAGCAGCCCCCGCTGCAGCAGGCGCCCGCCCCCTACATCCCGCAGCAGGCCACCGCTCCGCGGCCCGCCGCGTTCAACGGTGGCTACCAGCAGCAGCCGCCGGCCCCTCAGCAGTACCAGGGCCCGGCCGGCTACGAGCAGGCCCGTCCGGTCGCGCCGCGCCCCGTGCCCCCGCGCCAGATGGCGCCGGGCGGCTACGACGAGCAGCAGCCCTACCAGCAGCGCCGCAACCTCGGCCAGGGGTACTACCCGGGCTGACCGGGACGCCGGACGGCCGGTTCCCCGCCGACGGGTGGGTGACCGCGCCGGCTGGCACGATGGCGGCATGACGACGCCGACGCCGCCACCACGCCTGAGCGCACTGCACGTGTACCCGGTCAAGTCGACCGGGGGCGTGCCGCTGTCCTGGGCGACGGTGGAGCCGTGGGGGCTCGCCGGGGACCGTCGGTGGATGCTCGTGGACGCTGCGGGGAAGTTCGTCACGCAGCGGGAGCAGCCCCGGCTGGCCCTGGCACGCGCGGAGTCGCTGCCGCAGGGCGGGTTGCTGCTGCACGCCCCGGGGCAGGACCCGTTGACCGTGGACGTGCCCGACCCGGGGGCGACCGCGCCGGTGACGATCTGGCGCGACAAGGTGGAGGCCGTGGCCGCGGGGGCCGCTGCCGCCGCCTGGTTCGGCGCTTACCTGGGCATGGAGGTCACCCTTGTCCATCTCGACGACCCGGCCCGGCGGCGCCCGCTCGACCCGGACTTCGCCCGCCCCGGGGAAACGGTGAGTTTCGCGGACGGGTTTCCGCTGCTGCTGACCACCGAGGCGTCGCTGGACGCCCTCAACACGCTGATAGCCGCGGGCGATCACGCGAACGAGGGGCCGGTCCCGATGAACCGATTCCGCCCCAACGCCGTCCTTGCGGGTACCGAGGCATGGGCGGAGGACACATGGCGGCGTATCCGTATCGGGGAAGTCGAATTCCGTGTCGCGAAACCGTGCGGGCGCTGTGTGGTCACCACAACGGACCAGCGGACCGCGAAGCGCGGCAAGGAACCCCTGCGGACGCTCGCCCGGCACCGCAGGGCCCCCACGGGCCTGCTGTTCGGACAGAATGTCGTACCCCTCGGAACCGGAACACTCCGGGTCGGCGACGCGTTGACCATCATGGAGTGATGCGCGTCACGTACCCGTGGCGTGGTCCGGGCGTCCGAACGGACGGACCGAGCGTGGGATGGCTCTCTCCGGCCGGTTCGGTGCCACACATGTCCCGTGCCGTGTGCGGCACTTGGACGGTGAAGGGGGTGCGTTGCGATGGCCGTGAGCATGCTGGCATGGCGCTGGCGGCGTAATCCGCTGCGCCGCCGGTCGGATGTCTTCGAGTCCTGGGCGGCGCTCGCCTCCGCGTGCGTGATCGCACTGGGCGCGCCCGCCGCCGGCTGGGCCGCGGGAGCCGCCGTCGGCAGCACCTTGAGGGACACCGTGCGCAGCGAGCGTGCGCAGCGCACCCAGCTCCCGGCGGTGGTGCTCAGGGCCGGTCCCCGCGCGGTGTCCGACAGCGACCCGGAGTCCGGCCAGGTGCGCGAGGAGCGCCGCCCCGCCGTCGTCCGCTGGACCGCCGCCGACGGCCGGGCCCGCACCGCGCACGTCCTGATCGCGGCCGACCGCGGCAAGGGCGACCGGATCACCCTGTGGACCGACCGGGCCGGGCGGGCGCCGGCTCCGGCCCCGCTGGACGCCGGCACCGCCGACACCCACGCGACGCTCGCCGGGATCGGCACCTTCATCGCCGCCTGCGTTCTGGGGCTCATGGCACGCCAGGCACTCCTGTGGCACCTGATGCGACGACGCCTGGTGGAGTGGGAGCGCGAGTGGGCCGCCGCCGGACAGAGCTGGGGACGGGCCGGCGCCGGCGGCTGACATATCCGGCAGGTGATCCATCTCCATCTCGGTGCTGACGGGCACCCGGCGCACGCTACCGTGGAGGCCCCCAGGTCGGCGCAGCGCAAGAGGACGGGGCACAGCATCTCCATGGCACAAGGCGTGGTTCAGGTGACGCATACCAGCAGCTCACGGTGGCGCCGCCGCACGGGAGAGTACGAGAGCCTGGCCGCCGCCCTGGAAGCGGCCGCCGACGGTGACGTGCTGTCGATCAACCCCGGCACCTACCGGGAAAACCTCGTCGTGGAGAAGGCCATAACGCTGCGCGGAGCCGAGGGCGCCGGGTCGGTGCGCATCGCCCCGCCCTCGGGGGTCGCGCTCACCGTGTGTGCGTCGGCGACGGTCCAGGACCTGTCCGTCGAGGGCCAGGACATCTCCGCCGCCGCCCTGCTGATCGAGGGCTCCGCCACTCCCGAACTGTCCGGACTGCGCGTCAGCACCCGCTCCGCCGTGGGCATAGAGGTCCGCGGCGGCGCACGGCCCACCGTGCGCCGCTGCACCGTGGACAACCCCGCCGGGCTCGGCATCAGCGTCCTGGAGGCGGCCTCGGGCGGCCTCTTCGAGGACTGCGAGGTCGTCGCGGCCGGGCAGAGCGGCGTCTCGGTGCGCGGAGGGGCCTCCCCCCGCCTGGAGCGCTGCAGAATCCGCAACACCTCGGGCGCCGGGCTGGCGCTGACCGGTGAGGGGACCACCGCCGAGGCGATCGGGTGCGAGATCTACGAGGTCAAGGGCACGGGCGTGCAGGTCGCCTCCCGCGCGGCCGGGCACCTCACGGACTGCCAGGTGCACCGCACCACGGGCGACGGCATCACGCTGGACACCGACGCCGTGCTGACCCTCTCCGACTGCGACATCCACGACATCCCCGAGAACGCCATCGACCTGCGCTCGCGCTCGGTGCTCACGCTCACCCGCACCACGGTGCGCCGCTTCGGCCGCAACGGCCTGTCCGTCTGGGACCCCGGCACCCGCGCCGACGCCAACCAGTGCGAGATCCACGACAGTCAGGGCGACTACCCGGCGGTCTGGGTCAGCGACGGCGCCGCGGCCGTCCTCGAGTCCTGCCGCGTCCACGACGTGCCCGACGCGCTGTTCGTCCTGGACCGGGGCTCGCGCGCCGACGTCGTCGACAGCGACATCACCCAGGTCCGCAACACGGCCGTCTCGGTCAGCGACGGCGCCACCGTGCAACTGGACGACTGCCGCATCCGCGAGGCCTCCACCGGCGCCTGGTTCCGTGACCACGGCAGCGGCGGCACCCTCTCCGGCTGCACCATCGACGACACCGCCACGGGCGTCATCGTCACCAAGGGCGCCGACCCCTCCATCGACCGATGTGTCGTCACCAACCCCGCCGAGGCGGGCTTCTACGTCTCCGCCGGAGGGCGCGGCACCTTCACCGGGTGCCGCGTCACGGGCAGCCGCGGCTACGGCTTCCACATCATCGACGGGTGCCGCTCCGTCCTCACCCGCTGCCGCACCGAGCGTTGCGCACGCGGCGGTTACGAGTTCGCCGAGCCCGGCCCCGTCACCGAGGACTGCACGGGCGACCAGAGCGGCGAACTCGGCACCCCCGCCGAGACCACCCCCTCGGCCGGCTCGCCCGCCGCCGAACGGCAGCCCGCGACGCAGTCCTTCGGGCTGCTGGGCGGTGTGCCGGTGCAGCCCACCTTCACCACGCCCGCGTCCTCGGCGCCCGCGCCGCCGGCTCCCGACAGCCGGCCCTCGGAGGAGGTGCTGAGCGAACTCGACGCCCTGGTCGGCCTGGACAGCGTCAAGCGCGAGGTGCGCTCGCTCATCGACCTGATCGCCGTGGGCCGCCGCCGCCAGAAGGCCGGGCTCAAGGCACCCTCCCCGCGCCGGCATCTGGTCTTCACCGGCTCCCCCGGCACCGGCAAGACCACTGTCGCCCGTCTCTACGGGGAGATCCTGGCGGCGCTCGGCGTCCTGGAGCGCGGGCACCTGGTCGAGGTCGCCCGTGTCGACCTGGTCGGCGAACACATCGGCTCCACCGCGATCCGCACGCAGGAGGCCTTCGACCGGGCACGCGGCGGCGTGCTGTTCATCGACGAGGCCTATGCGCTGGCTCCCGAGGACTCCGGGCGCGACTTCGGGCGCGAGGCGATCGACACCCTGGTCAAGCTGATGGAGGACCACCGGGACGCCGTGGTGGTGATCGTGGCCGGCTACACGGCGGAGATGGAGCACTTCCTGTCCGCCAACCCGGGTGTCGCCTCCCGCTTCTCCCGCACCATCACCTTCGACGACTACACGCCCGTCGAACTCCTGCGCATCGTGCAGGCGCAGGCCGAGGAACACGAGTACCAGCTCGCCGACGACGCCGCCGAGGCGCTGTACAAGTACTTCACCGCCATCCCCAAGGGCCCGGCGTTCGGCAACGGACGCACCGCCCGGCAGACCTTCGAGGCCATGGTGGAACGCCACGCCGGCCGTCTCGCCCAGGTGAGCGAGCCGAGCCACGAGGAACTCCAGCTGCTCTACCCCGAGGATCTGCCGCCGCTGCCCTGAGCCTGCGCGGGCACCACCTCCTTCTGATGCTCGGAGACCCACGTGAGCAGGGCGCCGCGCTCCGCGGCGAAGGCGGGATCGGCCTGGTAGTCGAAGTGCGTCAGCAGCGGTGCGGGCAGCGGATGTTGCTCCGTACGCCCGTACGCCGCCGGGTCCGCCAGCGGCCCGCGGTCCACCGGCGGCCCGGGGTCGTCCAGGTGCACCGGGCCGCCGATCGGGTCGGTGCTGCGCCACAGGTTCCGCCACGCCTGGAGGTCTCGGTGGAGCGCGGCCAGTGCCTCGGGGCCGAAGTACGCGGGGAACCACCGCCCGTACAGCCGTGACAGGGGCGAGCCGTACGTCAGCAGGGCTATCCGCCCTCTGGTCGCCGGATCGAGCTGCCACACCGCGGCCGCGGCCAGCACGCTGCCCTGGGAGTGCCCGGAGAGGATGATCGGGCCGCGGTGCGCCTCGGTCCAGGTCGTCATGCGCCAGGTGAGGTCGGGGACGGCCCGCTCGGCGTAGCAGGGCGGGGAAAAGGGGTGCGCCGCGCGTGGCCAGAAGGTGCCGACGTCCCACAGGATGCCGATCGTGCGGCGTGCCCCCGCGTCGCGATAGGCCCTGCGGCCCAGCGCGATCAGGGCGACCACACCGGCGCCCACCAGCCAGGAGCCCAGGGCCTGGGCGGTCTGCGCCGCCGTGCGCACCATGTCCGGGGCGCCGTGGCTCGCCTGGCCCGGGACCGCGTCGCTCAGCCACGCCCCGGCGAGCGCGCCCGCGCCGAGCAGGAAGGACACCGCTCCGGTGACCCCGATGAAGACCGATGCCTGATCGGTGAGTTCGGCCCGGGCCCGGGCCGTCGCGATCTGCCGGGTGCGCGCCGCCTCGTGCTCCTCGCCCGGGTAGTCCGCTTCGACGCGGGGCATCAACTCCCGCACGCGGTGCCACAGACGACGTGCGGTCAGCACGACGACCAAGGCCAGCACGAGGAGCAGCACGGGGATGACAGCCGCCTGCCAGGACAGCACCACCGGGGGCCCGGCGACGGTGCTGCCCGCGGCGCCGGGCATCCCGCCCCGGTCGAGCCAGTCCGCCACGCGCTGGGCGATGCCCCCGCTGAGCACCCCGCCGAGCGCGCAGGCCAGCAGTGCCACAACGGGGCCCGCGAGCCCGCTCAGTTCCCCCTGCCCGCCTCCGGCCCGGTGCATCCGGTGGGAGACCGTGCCGAGGACCGCCAGCAGCAGCATCTGGAGCAGCGCCAGCCAGGCGAAGGCGTCCCCGACGGGGAGTCTGCCGGTGGAGATCCAGCCCGGGCGGTGCCAGCAGGCGTACAGGGCCGCGGTGAGGACCGCGGCGGCCGTGCCGCCCAGCATCGCCCGGGCCAGCCGCGGGTCCAGCGCCTCGTCCGGCGCGTGCTCACTGCGGCCCATCCCGCAGGTCACCGCGACCACGGCCACCGTCAGCCCGGCCAGGCCCCCGGTGAGCAGCCATCCCAGGGAGGCGAGGACCGGGCCGCCCCGCGGTGCCATGTCGTGCTGGAGGGCGGGCACCACGAGCGCGACCGCGACCGTCAGTAGTCCCGCCGCGGTGTGCGCGGCCCGCAACCGGGCCACCAGCCGCCGCCCGTACCAGAAGCCGCGCCGGGACAGCGGGGTGACGTCGGCATCCGCCGGCGGCGCCTGGGCCGTCGGCGGGAGCGGCAGCGGGCGCTGGGACTCGTACGCGTACCAGGTGTGCCGGGAGAGCCACCAGAGCAGGAGTGTGAGGCCGACCGGCAGCGCGGCACCCGCCGCGACGCGCCGCCCCGGCTCACCGCCCGCGAGGAAGGACAGCCAGCTCTTCCCGCCCACGCACGCCGCGTTGCCCGCGCACTGCCAGGCCACCAGGTCCATCGCGACCTCGCAGGCCGCGGCCACGAGCAGCACGGTCAGCGTGAGCGCGAGCAGCCGCATGAGCACGTCGTAGGCCCGGTCCAGCCGGCCGTGGTCGACCGGTGGGCGCATCCAGTGGGCGAGATTGACGACCATGAAGGGGAGCAGCAGCAGCCACAGGGCGCGACTGCCGTCCCCCGAGGTCAGATTGCACCAGGAGTAGGCATCGGGGACCGGGGCGTCCCTGTAGTCGCCCGGACGGCTCTCGGCGTCGGCGTCGTCGGCGCGGCGGTAGATCCCGGCGGTGTCGTCACCGCAGACCCGCGTGATCCGCGGGTCGTTGAGCATCGTCTGCGGCGTCGTGCCCCCGACACCGTGCACCAGCAGTTCGAGCGAGAGCTCGGCTTTTACCGCATCCGACCGCATCGCGATCGCCTCCCCGTATTTTCACGTACTTTCCCGTACTTTCCCCGTTATGCGTGTACGGCAACGCGCGTACTCAGAATCGGGCACGCGTACGCGAATTGGACAGGGGTATGTCCCGATCCCACCCGATCGAGTTACGCGCGTTGTGTGTGTGACCCGTCACGCCGAGCCACTCGCCCCCACGTACCGGTGCGCGGGCGTGGAAGGATGGCGAGTCCGCCGGTGCCCGGACAGGCCGGGTGCGGACGGCGTGGGACCTCGGAGGATGGGACGGGACCTGGGGTGAGCGACAACCAGAACCTGCTCGCGGAACAGCGGCGCGCGCTGATCCTGGACGAGGTCCGGCGGCGCGGCGGGGTCCGGGTCAACGAACTGACCCGGAGACTCAACGTCTCCGACATGACCGTCCGCCGCGATCTCGACGCGCTCGCCCGCCAGGGCGTGGTGGAGAAGGTGCACGGCGGCGCCGTCCCCGTCGCGCCCGCCAGCAGCCACGAGCCCGGCTTCGAGGTCAAGGCCGGACTGGAGCTCGGGGCCAAGGAGGCCATCGCGCGCGCGGCGGCCCGGCTGGTCGTGCCCGGCAGCGCGATCGCGCTCTCCGGCGGTACGACCACGTACGCACTGGCCCATCATCTGCTCGACGTGCCCGACCTCACCGTCGTCACCAACTCGGTGCGCGTCGCGGACGTCTTCCACTCCGCGTCCCGGGGCACCGGGACGGCAGGGGGCACCCGCGAGGGCGCCGCGACGGTCGTGCTCACCGGAGGCGTGCGCACGCCCTCCGACTCACTGGTCGGCCCGGTGGCCGACCAGGCGATCGGCTCGCTCCACTTCGACCTGCTCTTCCTCGGGGTGCACGGCATCTCCGTCGAGGCCGGCCTGTCGACGCCCAATCTCGCCGAGGCCGAGACCAACCGGCGCTTCGTGCGCTCCGCGCGCCGCGTGGTGGTGATCGCCGACCACACCAAGTGGGGCACGGTGGGCCTGAGCTCGTTCGCCACCCTTGAGGACGTGAACACCCTGGTCACCGACGCGGGCATCCCCGAGGTGCTGCGCGCCGAGATCTCGGAGCATCTCTCGCACCTGATCGTGGCCGGGGAGCCGGAGGGTGCCGATCGCCCCGCGACGGACGGTCACGGCGACAGCGCCTGACGGACGGTCGACCGACGATCGGCTGCCTTCCGTGCCGCCTCAGGTCCGGGAGGTGCTCAGGCAGCCCTCTTCCTGGCCCGCATTGATGTCCCTGCTGCGGTCGTAGGGGTCGACGGGCTCGCCGGTCCCGCGCCCGCCGGAGCCGGCGCCGGCGCGGGCATCCGAGGCGAACAACGGGTGCAGGAAGCCGTCGTCCACAAAACAGGCGGAGTTGGACAGTTCCTGGTTGTACTCGGCGATGTACAGCTTCCCCTTGGTGACCTGGAACCGCGTGGGGTCCGGCACCTTGAAGTCGATCACGCGCCGCACGATGGTCCGGGCGACCTCGCGTGAACCGCCCTCGGCCTTCACCAGCGGATAGACGAAGGTGTAGTCGGCGTGGAGCGCCAGTTCCCGGTCCTCGCCCTCCCGGAAGGTCATGCGGCCGCGGGTCCGCACGGCGTCCTCCACGACCCGCACCTCCGAAGGATCGAAGCGGGTGGCGATCCACAGCGGGTCGTGCTTCTTGTCCGGCTTCTTGAAGGCCTGGGCGTACAGCGAGTGAATGGACGTCTGTCGCGGATCGACGGCCGCGAGCGCGGCCGCGGGACGTGCCCCCCGCAGGGTGGCCGGGTCGACATTGGCGCTGACCAGAAAGGCCTTCGCCTGCTCCAGTGACGCCGCGACCTGCTCGCTCGTCATCCAGCCGACCGCCTTGGCCTTGGGGGGCACGATTCCCGCCGCACCGTGCGCATAGCGCTCGGCGGGGGAACCCGCGAACGGCTCGTCGAGCGTCGCCGCGCCCACCACCGGCCGTTCGGACGGCGGGGCGGTGGGGCGGGCGGTCTCAGGCGGCAGCGGTCCCAGGCCGGAGGAGTCCGACCCGCCACCGCGCAGCCACGACAGCGCGGCGCCCGGGTTGAGCAGGACGAGCAGCACGGCCACCGCGACCAGGACGCCGAGGATGCCGAGTCCCCTGCGCCGCCTGGGCCTGCGCACTTCCTCCGTGAACGGATCGGGACCGGCACGCCACGCCTCGGGCTGCGCCTGCCGCGCGGCGGACTTCGCGCCGCGGCCACGGCGCTTGGCCTCCCGTGCGACCAGGGCGTCCTGCTGGCGCAGCCGCTCGGTGACCATCCGGGCCCGGGCGGACGGCTCCTTGGGCGCGGAAGCCCTGATGGACGCCTCCGTGTCACCGACGAACCGGTCCCACACGTCATCGGGCACGGAGGGTATGTCGTCAGGATTCGGAGGGGAGGCGTTCACCGGTGCTCGTCCAAACAAAAGAAGCCGAAAAGGTCAGAACTTTTTATCGACGAACACACGTTCCCCACAAGCGCCGACGATGATGTTCGCCCAGGCTTCACCTGTACTCCGCCAGTCGCGGACGGACACCCGCCACGACGAGCACCGCGGCGAGTCCCAGCGCCCCCAGCGGGATCGCGGGCCAGCCGTCCAGCTCCGCATGGGCCTGCGAGGTGCGGGTGACGAAGTCGGCCTGCTGCGCCTGCGTGAGCCGCTCCAAGGTGGTGGCGAAGTCCCAGAAGTCAAAGCCGACAGTGTTGCCCCCGACATTGGTCAGGACTTCCACGGCACGGGGGAGCTCGTTGCCGGCCATCAGGTTCCGCAGTTCCTTGTCGTCCGCCCGGAAGTGGCCGTACCGCGTGAAGACGTCGGTATAGGCGGGCCGTTCCGCGGCCGAGGCGTACGTGCCGGGTGCCAGCAGCCCGTCCAGGTTCTTCAAGAGGGAGTCCAGTTCGGTGCGCCGCACGGGATCGGCGTCGTTGACCACCCAGCGGCTCTGCGCGGCGGCCGACTCGGCCGCGACGGCCCGCGCCTCGGCCAGCCGGGACCAGGGCCGGAGCCCGTCCGACACACCTGCCTCCAGGTCGTCGGCGGCGGACGTGAAGGACACCACCCCGGCGAGGGCCACGGCCAGGGCCGCCGCGGTGGCGACCACGAGCGCCGGGTTGAACAGACGGCGGTGGCGGCGGGCCAGATCGCGCTGCCACCACAGCAGGATCAGCACGGTGAGCAGTCCCAACCCGCCGACGGTGAGCGCGGAGCGCAACGCCGCGTCCTTGGCCGCCCGTGCGGCGTCCCCGGCCTTCTCGTCGTAGGCCTTCGCCAACGCGGCCGCTTCGGGAAGCAGCTGACTGTGCATGATCTCGCCCGCCTCGGCGGAGAAGTCCAGGGCGTCCCGCGGAGGGTGGCCGGCCTGGCGATCGGGCTGCCTCTCGTCCAGGTACGCGGCACGACCGCTGGCGTCGTCGTAGCGGCCGAGCGCGTTCAGGAGGTCGCGCACCTGGTTCGCGTGCGTGTCGTCGCCACCGAGCTGCCGCAGCAGGTCGCTGATCTCGGCGCGGCGCTCATGGGCGGTGATGAGTGCGACCAAGCGGTTGCCGACCACGGCCTCCTTGTCGTTGGGGTCGAAGCCGGGCACCAGCTGGTTGGCCCGCTGCGCGTCCAGGTCGGCCAGGCAGAAGCGCAGTTCGGCGGCTGCGGACGCACGCTGCGCCGAGGCGTCGCGCAACTGCTCCGCGTCGGACCGCACGGCGAGGGCTCCGACCACCGTGGCCACGCAGAGCGCGACGAGCGCGGCCAGCGACACGCAGGCCTGCACCACCAGTCGCACCGGAGGGGGCATACGACGACGGCCGTCGCGGGTGGCCACCGCGGGAACCGCCCCGGGGGCGGAGGACGCCGGGACGACCGCCGGAGGTGCCGCCTGAGAGATCGTCATACACGGAAACTAAGAGCGCACGGGGAAGGGAATACGGAACTCCGGCGGCGCCCAGGTGACCACGACGTCACAGAACGGAACGGACGTAAGCCTCAGCCCCGCCAGACGCCCGTGGCGAGGAACGCTTCCATGGTGGCGGAGTACGGCGCGATGTCGAGCCCCTGTTCGGCCAACCACGCGTCGGAATAGTACTTGTCCAGGTACCGGTCGCCCGGATCGCAGATAAGGGTGACGACGCTGCCCGTGCGGTGGGCGGCGACCATCTCTGAAACGATCTTGAAGGCGCTCCACAGTCCGGTCCCGGTCGAACCGCCCGCCTTGCGTCCGATGGCCGCCGCCAGGGTGCGCACCGCCGCGACCGACGCGGCGTCCGGCACCTTCATCATCCGGTCGACGGCACCCGGAACGAAACTTGGCTCCACCCTGGGGCGGCCGATGCCCTCGATGCGCGAACCGCGTTCACAGGCAACGGAGTCGTCGCCGCTCACCCAGCCGTCGAAGAAGACCGAGTTCTCGGGGTCGGCGACGCACACAAGGGTGTCCAGTTGCATGTAGTGGACGTACCGCGCGATGGTCGCGGAGGTGCCACCGGTACCCGCCGTGGCCACGATCCAGGCCGGGCAGGGGTTCCGTTCCATCCGCAGTTGCTGGTAGATCGACTCCGCGATGTTGTTGTTGCCGCGCCAGTCCGTGGCGCGTTCGGCGTAGGTGAACTGGTCCATGTAGTGGCCGCCGGTCTCCTGCGCCAGGCGGGCGGACACCTCGTACACCGTGCGCGGATCGTCGACCAGGTGGCACTGCCCGCCGTGGAACTCGATGAGCCGCTGCTTCTCCCAGCTCGTGGTGCGCGGGATGACCGCGATGAAGGGCACCCCGATCAGTGCCGCGAAGTACGCCTCCGACACGGCCGTGGAACCGCTGGACGCCTCGATGACCGGCTTGCCCGGCCGGATCCAGCCGTTGCACAGGCCGTAGAGGAACAGGGAGCGGGCGAGCCGGTGCTTGAGGCTGCCCGTCGGGTGGGTCGACTCGTCCTTGAGGTACAGATCGATGCCCCACGCCTCGGGAAGCGGGAAGCGCAGCAGGTGCGTGTCGGCGGAGCGGTTGGCGTCGGCCTGCACCTTGCGCACGGCGTCTTTCAGCCAGGCCCGGTACGCGGGATCGGTGCGGTCCACGTCCAGCGTGGACGTCGGTGGCACGGCCGCTCCCTTGCCCGCGCCCGTCCCGTCGTCGCCCTGCTCGATGGTGCTCACCCGCTCGCCTTCCTTCCGTCCTGTGGTGCCGATCATAGGCAGCCCCTGGTGCGCGGCAGCCCGGGCCGGGCAGACTGCCTTCGGACCGAGGAGGGGATCACCGTGGCCGAGGCGGAGTTCACCGCGACAGGAGTGCGCATCGGACGGCGCCTGCGCTCGCTGACCCGCGGCGGTCAGGTCCTGATCCGCGACGGCCGGCTGGTGCTGCTCACCAGCCGCGGCCGGGAGATCGACAGCGCCCCGGTGGAGGACGTGCGGGCCCTGACCACGCGCTTCGCCGTGAAGCGGCGGACCCTGGCCAGACTCAACGGGACCGGATACCTGCTCACTCTGCGCCAGCAGGGCGCCACTTCGGCCGGCCGCTTCATGGAAGCGCTGCACACGGCCCGACAAAAGGTCACCAACCGGCACTGACCCGGAACGGAATGGGACTCTCCGCGTACACGGAGTTGCGGACCGCATCCATCGGGGTGACCCTGTAGGGGCATCACGGAGTCACTGCAGCAGTCACTCACAGCAATCCCGCAAAGGTGTTCCCATTCCATGCGGGGCGGGGCACGGCCCCGGTCAAAGGGGCCGCGCTCTCCCGCGGAGGGAGTCGCAGCCGTGATCAGCACCGAAGGAAACCACCGGCAGTGCGCTCTGGAGCTGGAGGCACTGCCATCCCGGATCCAGCAGGTCCGCCGTATCGTGGCCGCCCAGCTGCGGTACTGGCGGTTGCATCCCCTGATAGACCCCACCTTGGTGGGTATCACCGAACTGCTCGCGAACGTCCACCGGCACGCCCGGCCGGACAAGCGCTGTTCCGTCGAGCTGAGCTTTGCGTCGGGGTGGCTCACCGTCGCCGTATCGGACAACGATCCGCGCCTGCCGCGCGTCCGTGACTTCGAACCGCTGGCCACCTGTGGCCGCGGCCTGGCCATGGTCGTCTCGATGAGTGACAGCTGGGGGACCGAGTCGCTGCCCGGCGGCGGCAAGGTGGTGTGGTTCACCCTGCGCGCGGAGACCACGGTCCCGGCGCGGCAGCACGCCGAGCCGACGGCGATGGCCGCACGCAAGCTCTCGCCGCGTGCGGAGACCGCCCTGCCGGAGCCGTCCGAGGACTGGACCCCCGAGGCCGGGCGCGAGGCCGCGGACGCCGTACCGCTGCTGGTGTGACCCACGCGGCCGCCGCACCCCGGGTGGGGCACGGCGGCCGTGGACCACGAGGTCGTCGCCCGCGGAGTCACTCCGCGGCGATGGCCCGGAGCACGTCCAGGCGGGCGGCCCGGCGGGCCGGGCGCCAGCCGGCCAGGACGCCGGCCACCAGCCCGACCAGCAGGACGACGGCGAGCTGCACCGGGGGCACCGCAAAAGCCCCGGTGCCGGCGCTGTCCGAGGCCCGCACCAGGGCCCAGCCGAGGAAGGCGCCGAGGGCCAGTCCGCCCGCGGTGCCGAAGGCCGCGACGAGCACGCTCTCCCAGCGCACCATGGCGCGCAGTTGTGCCCGCGTCTGGCCCACCGCCCGCAACAGCCCGAGTTCACGGGTGCGTTCGTGGACGGCGAGGGTGAGCGTGTTGGCGATGCCGAGCAGGGCGATCAGCACGGCCAGCGCCAGCAGGGCGTAGACCAGGGTGAGCATGATGTCGACGCCCGAGGCGGCGGAGTCCGCGTACTCCGCTCGGGTCTGCACCCGCGGGTTGCCGTAGCGGCCGGCGACCTTCGCGACCGCGGCCTTGCCCTCGTCCGTGGTGACGCCGCCCTTGAAGGCGACCGCGACGAGGTCGTCGGAATCCTGCACCTTGTGCGGCGCCCAGGCGGCGCGCGTGACGACGTAGTCGCCGGTGAGCCCTGTCTCCTGGTAGACCGCGCGCACGGTGAACGTCTGCCGGTCGCCGTCGGCGAACGTGAGCACCGTGGTGCTGCCCCGTGTCCAGCCGCGCCTGTCGGCCTCGTGGCGGGAGACCGCGATGCCGTCGCGTCCCAGGGCACCGAGCGAGCCGTCGACGGCGCCGAGGTCGAGGACGCGGGAGAGAGCGCCCGGGTCGGTGACGGTCAGCCGCCGCCCACCGCCGTCGACTTCGGCGACACCTTTGCCGAGCCCGACCGCGGTCGCCACTTCGGGGAGCGCGGCCACCGCCGGGGCGAGACCCGGGCTCAGACCGTTGGCCCCGGCTCCGAAGCCGGACGCCGTCACCGCGACATCGCCCGCGAAGGTGCGGGAAACGGTCTGGTCCGTGGTCGCCTTGAGCGAGGCGCCGAACACGGTGAAGAGCGACACCACCGCGACGCCGATCATGAGCGCGGTCGCCGTGGCCGCAGTGCGCCTCGGGCTGCGCAAGGCGTTGCGGCGTGCCAGCGCACCCGTCACACCCCTCAGCCGGGCCACTGGCGCTCCCAGGACCCGTACGGCGTAGGAGGAGGCGACGGGGCCGAGCACCACGAACGCCACGGCGACCGAGGCCGCGCCCGCCGCCGTGAGCCACACGTTCGGATCCGTCGCCCCCGCGACCGTCAGGGCGGCACCGGCGGCGCCGAGCAGTGCGCCCAGCGCGGCCCGGCCCCGCACAGCGCCTGAGTGGTCCGCCTCGGTCTCCCGCAGTGCCGCGAGCGGGGCGGTGCGACCCGCGCGGACGGCCGGCACCACTGCCGAGCCGGCGCAGACGACCAGCCCGACGGCGAACGGCACGGCCAGCGCGGCGGCGTGGACGACCAGCCCTCCGTCGGGGAACGGGAAGCCGACGGCGGGGAACAGCGCCTGAAGTCCGGCGGCGATGCCGATACCCCCGAGCAGCCCTGCCAGGGAGGAGACACAGGCAACGGCGACGGCTTCCGTGAGCGTCGCGCCGACCACCTGGCGGCGGGAGGCCCCGAGCGCCCTCAGGAGGGCGTTCTCGCGGGTGCGCTGGGCCACGACGATCGCGAAGGTGTTGTGGATGCTGAAGGTCGCCACCAGGAGCGCGATGCCGGCGAACACCGTGAGCAGCGTGGTGAACAGCGACAGGAAGCGGCCGGAGACCTGGTCGAGGTTCTCGTCGGTCGCCTGCTGTCCCGTGATGGCCTCCACGCCGGCGGGCAGTATGCGCGTCACCCGGTCGGCGAGCTGCCGCTGACCGACCCCCGGTCCGGCACGGACCTTGATGGCGGACGCCTTGCCGGGCCCGGGCATCAGATACCGCTCGGCGTCGGCCCGGGAGAGACCGGTGAAGGTGGTCTGCCCCATCCCGTCCTCACCGCCGAACGTCACCAGGCCCACGATCTTCACCCGAACGGGGTCCGGTGTGCGCAGCACCGTGGTGTCTCCGACGTGCAGGCCGCCCGTCCTGGCGGCTCCGCGGTTGACCACGGCCTCCCCGGCCGTCCTGGGGGCCCTGCCCTCGACCATGGCGTACGGGTTGAGTTCCGGGTCGTCGATCCAGTTCCCGGCGAGGGTGGGCGGGCCCTGCCCTCCGATCGGCTCCCCGTCGCCGCCGATCAGCTGTCCCGCGCCCTCGATGTCCGGGGCGGCGGCGGCCACGCCGGGTACGCCGAGCAGCCGTGCGGCGAGGGACGTGTCGACGGGCTCTCGTGTCCCCAGTCCCTCTCCCGCGACGGTCACGACGTCCGCACTGCGCACGACGACGGAGACACCCGTGTTGGCATTCGCGAACAAAACGCCGAAACTCGCCCTCAGGGTGTCGCCCATGACCATGGTGCCCGCGAGGAAGGCGACGCCGAGGAACACCGCCGCGAAGGTGCCCGCGAAGCGCCGTTTGTTCGCCCGCAAGGACGACAGACTCAGGCGCAGCGAAGCGCGCGCGGAACCGCTCACGACCCCGCTCCCTGGGCCATGGGCAGGCGGGAATCCGTGCCCCTGGTGCCGTCGAAGGCCTTCATCCGGTCCAGGACCTTCTGCGAGGTGGGGTCGGGCATCCGGTCCACCAGGCGTCCGTCCGCGAGGAAGACCGCCTCGTCGGCGTGGCCTGCGGCGACCGGGTCGTGGGTGACCATGACGACCGTGCGGCCCATCTCGTGCACGGCGCGGCCCAGCAGCCGCAGCACCTCCTCCCCGGAGCCCGAGTCGAGGTTCCCGGTCGGCTCGTCGGCGAACACCACGTCAGGGCGGCCGGCCAGCGCCCTGGCGAGGGCGACCCGCTGCTGCTGGCCTCCGGAGAGCTCGGCAGGGCGGTGGCGCAGCCGGTCACCCAGGCCCACGACGTCGATGAGTGCGTCCACCCAGGCGCGGTCGGGCCGGGCACCTGCCAGGTCCAGCGGGAGCGTGATGTTCTCCGCGACGTCGAGCGTCGGCACGAGGTTGAACGCCTGGAAGACGAAGCCGATCCGTTCGCGGCGCAGCAGCGTCAACTGCCGGTCGCCCAGGGTGCCGAGTTCCGTGTCGCCGATGAAGGCGCTGCCGGAGCTGAGGGTGTCGAGTCCCGCCGCGCAGTGCATGAGCGTGGACTTGCCGGATCCGGACGGCCCCATGATCGCGGTGAAGCGCCCCGCGGGGAAGTCGACGGTGACGCCGTCGAGCGCCCGGACCCGGGCGTCGCCCGAGCCGTAGAGCTTGACCGCGTCGACGACGCGGGCGGCGGTCATCGGTCGCCGCCCTTGGCGCCGCGGCCGAACTGCTCGTCCAGGACGGACAGACGGCGCCAGTACTCGTCCTCGTCGATCTCGCCTGAGGCGAACCGGCGCCCCAGGATCGCGATGGGCGAGTGCTCGGTGAGTGCGGCACGGGTGTGCCAGGGGCCGCTCCCGCGCCCGGACGTGCGCCAGAGGGTATGGCGCAGCAGGATGACGCCCGCGATGACGGCGGCCCAGATCAGCGGGAAGAACAGGATCCAGGGGCCGGGGCCGCCGCCGTCCCAGTGGTCGGCGAGCGGGATCAGTGCGGTGGTGTCCATGCGGACTCATCTCCTTGGTGACGGCGGATCGTGTGCCGTCACCGAGCCTGGTCGCCGGGGGCCGCCGGGTCGTCGTACGGCCAGCGGCACCGCGGCTACCCCCTGTGGAGTACGCCGGCTGTCAGTGGCTGCGCCTAGCATGCGGATCATGTGGCGGTGCGCAGGTCTGCGATGGCGGTCCGACGGCCCGGCCTGGGCGTGGTGGCACCCCGGGCACGGCGACCGGAGCAGTCCGGTGCGCCTGGGCGAGCCGCTGGCCCTCGCCGTGGAACCGGACGCGGAACGGCTGTGCCTCGGGGTGCGGCGGTCCGGCCGGTGGACGCCCTGCCCGCGGGCGCGGACGCTGCCGCCGCAGGCCCGGCGCGACCAGTGCGAGGAGTGCGCGGCGCTGGACCGCTCGCGGTCGGTGGCCGCCGACACCCGGCTGGACGACCCGCGGCCCTACGCGCTGTATCTGGCCTGGTTCGGGCCCGGGTTGTGCAAGGTCGGCATCACCGCCGCCGAGCGCGGTACCGCCCGGTTGCTCGAACAGGCCGCCTTGTGCTTCTCGTTCCTCGGCCGGGGACCGCTGATCGCGGCCCGGCGCGCGGAGTCCGTGCTCGGCACGGCCCTGGGCGTACCCGACCGGGTGAGCACCTCCGCGAAGCGCGCCGCCCGTGACACGCCGTCACCGCCGGACGTACGGCACGCGGAGCTGCGCGCGGTGCGCGAGGCCGCTTTCGCCGTGCCCGACTGGTGCGACACGCTGGCGCCGTGCCCGTTCGAAGTGGTTGACCACGCCGCCGTGTTCGGGCTGGAGCCTCGTCCGCCGCGCGCCGCGACGGCGGTGTCCGGCCTCCGCCCCGGCACCGCCCTCGTCGGCACCGTGGAGGCGGTGGCGGGCGCCGACCTCTACGTCCGGCTGCCGGAAGGAGCCGCTGATGTGGTGCTCCTGGACGCCCACTTGGCCGCGGGCTGGCCCCTCACGGCCGCGGCCCAGGGCCTGCCCACCCCGCCGATGCGGCCGTTGAGCCGGACGGACGAGCCCCCTGAGCCGCTGTTCTGACCGCCGCTCCGGCGGGACTATACGCCGAGGGCCGTCAGCGGGTCGTCGAGGACCGGCTGCCAGGCCAGTTCCGCCGCGCCGACAAGGCTGTTGTGGTCCAGGGCGCAGGCGAGCACCGGCACGCTGCCGCTGCGTCCCCACAGGCTGCGGTCGGCGATGACGGCCCGCAGACGTTCGGGGTCGGCGTCGAGCAGCGAACGGTGGAGGCCGCCGAGCAGGATCCGGTCGGGGTTGAGGACGTTGACCAGTCCGGCCAGGCCCAGGCCCAGACGGTCGATCAGAACGTGCGCGGCCCGGCGGACGGCCGGGTCCTCGTACTCCTCACGGAGCAGCGTGACCGACTGCTCGAGGAGCGAGACCTCCGGTCCGGGAGCCCGGCCCGCCTCCTCCAGGAAGGCCAGCGGGTCGACCTCGACGTCGAGGCATCCCCGGCTGCCGCAATGGCAGGCGCGCCCTTCGGGGTTGACCGTGAGGTGACCGACCTCCAGGGCGAGCCCCGCACTGCCGGTGTGCAGTTTGCCGTGCAGCACCAGGGCGCCGCCGACACCGCGGTGGCCGGTGGCGACCACCAGCAGGTGCTCGGCGCCGCTCCCCGCACCATGGCGGTGCTCGGCGAGCGCGGCGACGTTGACGTCGTTGCCGACGAAGCACAGCGGCGGCGTGCCCGCCGGTGCCGTGATGCCGCCGCGGGCGACCTGCTCCCGGAAGATCTCCAGCACCGGCGCACCGGCCGGCCACTCCAGGTGCAGCGGGTTGAGCGCCGTGCCCTCGGGCTCGGCGACCGCCGAGGGCACGGCGAGGCCGGCCCCGACACAGACCCGCCCGTGCTCGCTCAACAGCCGTGCGCCGGCCGCGACCACGTCGGCGAGCACATGGGCGGGATCGGCGGGCACGGCCATGGTGACCGGCGCCGTCGCGACGATGTGACCGCCCAGCCCGACGAGCGCGGCCCGGAATCCGTCGGTGTGGATCTGCGCGGCGAGCACGACCGGGCCCTCGGGGTTGACCGCCAGGCGGTGCGAGGGACGTCCCTGGGCACCCACCGGGCCGCCCGGCCGGGTGTCGACCTGGATCAGCCGCAGCGCCTCGAGTTCGGAGGCGACGGCACCCGCCGTCGCCCGGGTCACGCCGAGTTCGGCGGTGAGCACGGCGCGGGTGGGCGCGCGTCCCGTGTGCACAAGCGCCAGCGCGGGACCGAGCGCGCCCCGGCCTCTCTCCAACCTTGTCCGAGTCTGGGTCACAGTCCTATTCTCACTTTGTGCCGAGCGTAAACAAAATACGGAGCGTACTCGCCGGGCAAGATCACATCCCCACCCCGGCCCCTCTTCGACGGCTGCGCATCGCGCTGACGGCCTTCTTCGCCCTCGACGGCTTCGTCTTCGCCGGCTGGGTGGTGCGCATCCCGGCGGTCAAGGAGCAGGTGGGCGCGTCCGCCGGGGCGCTCGGCCTCGCACTGCTCGGCGTGTCGGCGGGCGCCCTGGGAACGATGATCCCGAGCGGCCGGCTGTGCCGGCGCTTCGGCGCGGGCCCGGTCACGATCGCCACGGCCGTCGTTCTGTCACTGAGCGTGGCGCTGCCCCCGATGACCCACTCCCCTCTGGCCCTGGGCCTGGTGCTGCTGCTCCTCGGCGTGGGCTTCGGCGGCATGAATGTGGCGATGAACAGCCTCGCGGTCGACGTGGTGGCCGCGTTGCGGCGCCCCATCATGCCGGGTTTCCACGCGGCGTACAGCCTGGGCGGGTTGATCGGTGCCTCCGTGGGCGGCCCGCTGGCCACTCATCTGACGCCGACGCAGCACCTGTACGCGGTCGCGGCGTTCGGCCTGGCGGCAACGGCGCTCCTCGGGCGGGCACTGCTCGCGTACACCCCGGCGGGACCTGCGGAAACCCCCTCAGGCGCAACGGCGACGGGCACACGCGACACGCCCGGCGCGAAGGGATCTCGCGCGCGCACGGCGTGGCCGGTCGCGGTGTTCGGGCTGATCGCCCTCTGCACGGCCTACGGCGAGGGCGCGCTCGCCGAGTGGGGCCCGCTGCACCTTCAGGACGATCTGCACACCGGACCCGCCCTGGCCGCGGCGGGCTACGCCGCGGTGACGCTCGCCATGACGGTCGGCCGCCTGTCGGGAACGGCCCTGCTGATGCGCCTCGGACCGACGCGCGCGGTCGTCATGGGCGGGCTGACGGCCTGCGCCGGCATGCTGGTCGCGGCCCTCGCACCGGCGGTGTGGCTGGTGCTGACGGGGTTCGCGCTGACCGGCCTCGGCCTGGCCAACATCTTTCCCGTGGCGATCGCCCGGGCAGGCGCCCTGGGCGGGCCGAGCGGCGTGGCGACGGCCTCGACGCTGGGGTACGGCGGTTTCCTGCTGGGTCCGCCGGCGATCGGCTTCCTCACCGACGCCTTCGGCCTGCCCGTCGCGCTGACCACGGTCGCCGCGCTCGCCGCGACGGCCGCCGCCATCGCGGGCGCGGCGCGGCACCTCGCGGGATCCGACGGAAACTGACGCATCATCTCCACCCACGGGGCCGCCGGCAGAGCCATCGTGGTGGGCTCTGTGGATCGCGCGCAGCCGCCTGGAGGAGACATGTCGATTCCTCACCGGCTCCGGGCAGCGGCCCGGTCGGTGTACCGAGAGCGCCTCTCGCGCGTGTACTTGGGCCTGGTGGCCGCGGCTTTGGTGTTCCTGCTGGTCGACACGGCCTTCGTCTCGCACGAGGACGCGACGCTGTCCGGGGTCTGGCTCGTGCTGCTGACCCTGCCCTGGATGCCCATGTTCTGGCGGTTGCTCGCCGCCGCAGGCGGGCAGGACGCGGCCGACGCCGCGTACGGCTGGGGCGGCTGGTGGACCGCCGTCCTCGCCGCGCTGCTCGCGGCCGTGCTGAACGCCGTGGTGCTGGGGATCGTCGCACGGGCCAGGAAGCGACGTCCGCAGCCGCGCTGACCGTCGTGCGGAGCCCCGTTGTCCGACCCCGGTGCCACAATCGCGTCATGGAGACTGCCGAGTTCATCGAGACGCTCCGGCGGAACGGCACGCTGCTGGCGGACGCCGCCGAGCGTGCCGGTCTGGACGCCGCCGTGCCGCCGTGCCCGGACTGGCGGGTGCGCGACCTGGTCCGCCATCAGGGGACCGTGCACCGCTGGGCGACCCGGTTCGTCGCCGAGGGACGGATGCGGCCGGAGCCGATCACGGCCGAGACTCCGGCGGACGACCGGGAGTTGCTCGGCTGGTTCAGGGACGGGCACGAGCGGCTCGTGACCGCGCTGGAGACCGCCCCGCAGGACCTGGAGTGCTGGTACTTCCTGCGGGCCGATTCCCCGCTCGGCTTCTGGGCCCGGCGGCAGGCGCACGAGACGGCCGTGCACCGCGTCGACGCGGAGATCGCGGCGGGCCGCGCCCCCTCCCCCGTCGACCCCGCCTTCGCTGCCGACGGCATCGACGAGCTGCTGACGGGCTTCCACACGCGGCCGAAGAGCCGGGTACGTACCGAGGCCCCGGGGACGCTCCGGGTCCGCGCGGTCGACCTGCCGGAGGGGCGGGCGGACTGGCTGGCCCGCCTCTCCGCGGAACCCCTGGTGGTCGAGCAGGCGGGCGAGGGGGCCGCGGACTGCACGGTGAGCGGCACCGCCGCCGACCTGTATCTCGCCCTGTGGAACCGGGCTCCGTACGAGAAGCTCCAGGTCAGCGGCGACATTTCGCTGGTGGCGCTGTGGCGGCGCACGGGGGCCGTCACCTGACGGACGCCGGCAGGCGCCGCATTACCGACGAGTAACTTCGCGTGCTACCGTCACCCCATGGCACGACGCTCCCTCGCACCCGCGACCCTTCGCCGCGCGATCAACTGGTGGCCGCCCTACCTCTTCGCGGGCATCCGGGTGCTCGACATCGCCGACGACTGGAGTTCGGCCCGGGTGCGGCTGCGCCTGCACCGGTTCAACCGCAACTACGTGGGCACCCACTTCGGCGGCTCGCTCTTCTCGATGGCCGACCCGTTCTGGATGCTGCTGGCGATGAACCGCCTCGGCCGGGACTACCTGGTGTGGCACCGCGCCGCCGAGATCGACTTCGTCTCGCCCGGCCGCGGTGACGTGTTCGCCGACTTCAAGCTCACCGAGGACCGTCTGGACGAGATGCGCGCCCTCACCGCGGACGGCGACAAGGCGCTGATGTGGTTCGAGAACGACGTCGTCGCCGCCGACGGCACGACCGTCGCCAAGGTGCGCAAGCAGCTCTACGTGCGACGCAAGCCCGCCGCCCGCTGAACGCCCGGGAACCGCCCAGGCAGACCCGCCGAGGGTCAGGACTCACCGAGGATCCGCTCCAGGACGGCACGCTGGAGGGGCCTGGCCTCTTCGTGGCGCACGCGCCCGGCGTCCGTCAGCCCGACCCGGACTCCCCGCCTGTCCTCACTGCAGATCCCCCGGCTGACCAGCCCTTCCTTCTCCAGCCGGCCGACCAGGCGGGACAGCGCGCTCTGGCTCAGGTGAACGCGGTCGGCGAGCTCCTGGACGCGGAAGGTGCAGTCCTCCTCCGGGCCGCCCTCCGCGAGGATGTCGAGCACCTCGAAGTCGCTCGCGCCGAGGCCCAGCTGGTGCAGTTCGCGGTCGAGCTCGCACGCGGTCCGCGCGTGCAGGGCAAGGACCTCCCGCCACCGCTCCACGAGCACATGCTCACTTTTCACGCCGGTCATGCGCGCAGGATAGCAGAATTCCACCATTCGATGTACACACATTAAATGCATTTGCATTTGATGCATGTGCATGTAGTCTCCTCGGCATGACCTCTCCCGACACCACCGTCCCCGGTACGGAAGGCCGCTGGAGCGCTCGCCAGTGGGGCACCCTGCTCGTGCTCTGCGCCGCGCTCTTCCTCGACGCCCTGGACGTCTCGATGGTCGGCGTGGCCCTGCCGTCGATCGCCCAGGACCTCGATCTGACCACCTCGTCCCTGCAATGGGTCGTCAGCGGCTACATCCTCGGCTACGGGGGCCTGCTGCTCCTCGGCGGCCGCGCCGCCGACCTGCTCGGCCGGCGCCGGGTCTTCCTGATCGCGCTGGGCGTGTTCGCCGCCGCCTCCCTGCTGGGCGGCCTCGTCGACTCCGGCGAACTGCTCATCGCCACCCGCTTCATCAAGGGCCTGAGCGCCGCGTTCACCGCCCCCGCCGGACTGTCGATCATCACCACGACGTTCCCGGAGGGCCCGGTCCGCAACCGGGCCCTCAGCATCTACACCACCTGCGGCGCGACCGGCTTCTCGATGGGCCTGGTGCTCTCCGGGCTGCTCACCGAGGTGGGGTGGCGCTGGACCATGCTGCTGCCCGCCCCCGTCGCGATCCTGGCGCTCGTCGCGGGACTGCGCCTGATCCCGTCGAGTCCGCGCGAGAAGGGCGCGGGCCGGGGCTACGACCTGCCCGGCGCCCTCACCGGCACGACCTCGATGCTGCTCCTCGTCTACACGGTTGTATCCGCGCCCGAGGCGGGCTGGAGTTCGGCGCGCACCCTGCTCTCCTTCGCCGCCGTCGCCGTCCTGCTCACCGCGTTCGTCGTCATCGAGCACCGCAGCAGCCACCCGCTGATCCGGCTGGGCGTCCTGCGCTCGCCGCAGCAGATCCGTGCCAACCTCGGAGGCGCCGCGTTCTTCGGCTCCTACGTGGGCTTCCAGTTCCTCGTCACCCAGTACATGCAGTCCCTGCTCGGATGGTCCGCGCTGCAGACGGCGCTCGCCTTCCTTCCCGCGGGCGGCCTCGTCGCTCTCGCCTCGACGCGCATCGGGCCGCTGGTGGACCGCTTCGGCACACCCCGCGTGATCGCCACGGGGTTCACCCTGCTCTTCGTCGGCTATGCGCTCTTCCTGCGGATCGACCTGTCCCCGGACTACGCCGCGGTCATCCTGCCCTCGATGCTGCTGCTCGGCGCGGCCTGCGCGCTGGTCTTCCCGTCGCTCAACATCCAGGCCACCAACGGCGTGCGCGACGAGGAGCAGGGCATGGTCTCCGGACTGCTCAACACCTCGTTCCAGGTGGGCGGCGCGATCTTCCTGGCCGTCGTGACGGCGGCGATCACCGCGGGCGGCGGGCACGACCCCGCCACTCCGCAGGCGGTGCTCGACAGCTTCCGGCCCGGACTGGTCGTCGTCAGCGTCATCGCGCTGGCCGGTCTGCTGATCACGCTGACCGGGCTGCGCCGCCGGGCCTCGTACGGGTTCGTCGTCGCCTCCTCCGACGGCTCGCGGAAGGCCGCCGGGGCCGAGCGGGTCTCCGTGGGCGACTGACGCCCGGAACACCGTCCGGACCCGCGCGGCGAACGGGGGCGCGGGTCCGGACGGCCTAACCGAGCCAGCCGGGCCGTACCAGGCCGGACTCGTAGGCCAGGACCACCAGTTGGGCCCGGTCGCGGGCGCCGAGCTTGACCATGGTCCGGCTGACGTGCGTCTTGGCGGTCAGCGGGCTGACCACCAGGCGACGGGCGATCTCCTCGTTCGACAGCCCGATCCCCACCAGGGCCATCACCTCCCGTTCGCGCTCGGTGAGCCGTTCCAGCTCCGTCGCGGCCGCGGGTGCCTTGGAGCGGGCCGCGAACTCCGCGATCAGGCGCCGGGTCACCCCCGGCGAGAGCAGCGCGTCGCCGTCCACCACCGCCCGGACCGCGCGCACCAGTTCCTCGGGCTCGGTGTCCTTGACCAGGAAGCCCGAGGCACCGGCCCGGATGGCCTCGAAGACGTACTCGTCCAGCTCGAAGGTGGTGAGGATGACCACCTTGACCTGCGCGAGCGCCCGGTCCTCGGTGATCCGGCGGGTGGCCTCCAAGCCGTCCATGACCGGCATGCGGATGTCCATCAGCACGGCGTCCGGGGCCAGTTCGCGCACCAGTCGGACGGCCTCCGAGCCGTCGGGGGCCTCCCCGACGACCTCGATGTCGGGCTGGGCGTCCAGCAGTGCGGCGAATCCGGCGCGCACCAGCACCTGGTCGTCGGCGAGCACCACCCGGATCATCTGATCTCCTTGTCGTGGACGGCCGGCGCCGCGACGGTGTCGAAGGGCAGCCGGGCCAGCACCCGGAAGCCGCCGCCCGGACGGGGGCCCGCCGCCACGTCGCCGCCCAGCGCGGCGGCGCGTTCCCGCATGCCGAGCAGCCCGTTGCCGCCACCGGCCTCCTGGGACGGCGCGGCGGTCGCCGTGGCGGGGCCGTCGTCGACGACGCACAGTTCGATCTCGCGCGCGCGATGGACGATCGTGAGCCGCGCCCCGCGCGACCCCGAGTGCCGGATGATGTTGGTCAGCGCCTCCTGGACAATGCGGAAGGCCGCGAGGTCGACGCCGGGAGGCAGGGGGACGGCGGTTCCCTCGCGCGTCACTTCGACGCCGAGTCCGGCGCCGGCCGCCTGTTCCAGCAGTTCCGGCAGGCGGTCCAGGCCCGGCGCCGGCGACCGGGGCGCCTCTCCCGGCGCCCGGAGCGTGCCGAGGACCTGGCGGACCTCGCCGAGCGCCTCCTTGCTGGCAGCCTTGATGGTCGTGAGGGCCTGGCGTGCCTGTTCGGGGCGTTCGTCCATGAGCGCGAGGGCGACACCCGCCTGCACATTGATCACCGAGATGCTGTGCGCCAGGACGTCGTGGAGTTCACGGGCGATCCGCAACCGCTCCTCGTCGGCCCGCCGGCGGGCCTCCTCGGCCCGTTCCCGTCGCTCGCGCACATAGCTCTCGCGGCGCAGCCGCCACAGCTCGGCCACGGCGAGGATGGCCAGCAGCCACGCCGCCGCGCCGGACACCTGCGCCCATGAGGCCCGGTGGTCCCCGCTGGGCGGCAGATAGCGGTAGAGCCACAACGTGACGAGCACGTAGGCCGTGTAAAGGCAGGCCGCCACGACGAAGACGGAACGGCGCCGCCCGGCGGCCACAGCCGAGAAGTAGGCGGCGACGACGCTGAGGAAGACCGGCCCGTAGGCGTAGCCCGCGGCGAGGTAGACCAGCGTCACCGCGGACACGACGGCGGCGACCACGACGGGCGCGCGCCGGCGCCACAGCAGGGCGATGGGGCCCGCGAGCAGCAGCGGGTAGCCGAAGTGGTCCAGCGGGACATGACCGGTGCCGTTGTGCGAAGCGGCGGTCGTGCCGACCACCTGGACGAACGCGAGGACGACCGACGCGATCCAGGGGCGGCGCGGCAGGCCGTCCCCGCCGCCGCGCCGCGGGTCGTCCTGGCGGGCCCACGGCGGACGCCGGCGGAGGCTGCCGCCGGACGGCGTGTGTCCGGCTTCGTCGTCGCTCATGCCGCCACGCTAGAACGGCGGGCCGGGGGTCGGCGTCCGATCACGGCGGTGACCTCGTCTACTCCCCCGGGAGTACGGGGTCGCTGCGCAGACCGGCCTGGTGCGCCAGAGCCGCCATCGCGTGGTCGAAGAACTCGTCCCGCGCCTCGACGACATTGTTGAACTGGCCGAAGAGCTCGAAGCCGATGAGGCCGAAGAGCTGGGCCCATGCGGCGATCAGCGCCGGGAGCGCCTGCGGTGGCAGGTCCTGGTCCAGATCCTTGACGAGCCGCCAGGCGTCGGCGCGCACCCCTTCGCTGATCGGCGCGTCCGGCGCGGGCAGGGCGAGCCGGCCGGTGGCGTGGGCCCTTTCCGCCACCGTGAGGAGCACGAGCGCGACCCGGGAAGCCGGGCCGATGGTGTCGAGCGGGGCGTTGTAGCCGGGCACCGGAGAGCCGTAGATCAGGGCGTACTCATGGGGATGTTCCAGCGCCCAGCCGCGCACGGCACGGCCGACGACGGTCCAGCTCGTGACGGGGTCGGCGTCCCCCACGCCCTCGAACGCGGTCTCGGCGGCGGCGCCGACGGCGTCGTAAGCGTCGACGATCAGCGCGGTGAGCAGCACGTCCCGGTTGGGGAAGTAGCGGTAGAGGGCCGAGGAGACCATGCCCAGCTCCCGGGCCACCGAGCGGAGCGACAGACGCGCGGCTCCCTCGTCGGCGAGTTGCCGGCGCGCTTCTTCCTTGATGGCGGCGGTCACTTCGCCGCGAGCCCGTTCCCTGGCCGTCTTGATCACACCCATGCGGATCAGTGTAAACGGATCGGAGAGATCGACCAAGATTCAGAGCAGTGCTCTTGCTTTTGCCTCACCGACTGCTGCACACTGTTCTCAGACGAGAGCACCGCTCACACTTTTCGGAGGAGTCACCGTGTCCGAGCACGTCATGAAGCCGGGTTGGTTCACCGTCCACGTCTTCAACCGCTTCGTCGCCTGGCTCACCCGGCGCGGTCTGAGCGTGTGGGGTTCGCGCGTGCTGGCGGTCAAGGGCCGCAAGAGCGGGGAATGGCGCCGTACGCCGGTGAACCTGCTCACCGTGGACGGGGAGCGCTTCCTCGTCGCTCCCCGCGGCCACGTCCAGTGGACCCACAACATGCGGGCCGCCGGTGGCGGTCAACTCCTGCTGGGCAAGAACGTGGAGGAGTTCACCGCCACCGAGGTGGCCGACGATGTCAAGCCCGAGGTGCTGCGTGCCTACCTCAAGCGCTGGAAGGCGGAGGTCGGCGTGTTCTTCGGAGGCGTCGGGCCCGATTCCACCGACGAGGAGCTGCGCGCGATAGCCCCCAAGCACCCCGTCTTCCGGATCACGGCCGTCAGCTGAACCGGACCTCCACCTTCTCGAACCCTAGCGAGATCAGCAGACGCTCCAGCATGGCGCGGGTGTTGGTCTCCGCCCGCTTCGCCAGCTCCGTCTGCTTGGCCGCGTCCTGGATCTTCTTCGCTGCCAGCTGCTGGATCTGCTGCTCGTCATTGGGGTGCGAGGAGAAGAAGTCGCCAAGACGGTCGAAGAAGCCCCGCTCCTCGGCGACGATGTAGGAACGGTCGGGGTCGAGCGAGGTGCGCTCCAACTGGGCGTGCGGCAGGGTCAGCACCGCCGACTTGCGGTCGTCGGTGATCTCGACGCCCTTAGGGCCCACATCCCCGAGGTCCACATAGGCGTCGACGCTGCCTGCGCCGACGTAGAGCGTGCGCCGGCCGCGCACGGCGTCGGGGAGGAACTTGGCGTCCTTCTCCAGGTCGACGACGACCTGGAAGTCGCCGCTGGCTCCCTCGAAGCGGTTCATGTCCTGGATCGCCTTGAGCACCACCGGGCCGGTGCGGTCGTGGGTCTCCTCGGCGAACGGGTTGGGCAGGCCGGGTATCAGGTCGGCTTTGGCGACCAGCAGCAGCAGGCCCGCCAGCACTATGAGCCCGGTCAACCACCGGGCCCACCAGGGCAGTCGGCCTTCTTCATTCCTCAACGGCATGTCAGGGCTACCTCCAAGAAGGTGTCTGCCCCTCAACACCCTCTTTAAGGCAGGCAGTAGATGGACAGATGAAGATCAGGAGCGGTCGAAAGACTCTAGCGCACGACGGGCCAGCGGATGGGTGCGAACGATCTCGGCGAGCGAGGTCGAACCGCGAGTGATGCGGGCGAAGGTGTTCCACGCCGGCGGGAGGGTGGTGAGGGCGGCATGCAGCAGACCGGGGCGCTTCTCGAAGATGCCGAGCATGCGTCGGCCCACCCCCATCTCCACCCCGAGTCCGGCCTTGACCGCGAACGCGTAGTTGAGCGCCTGGCGCCGGGCGTCGACCGCGTCGTGCGACTCGGAGATGCGCACCGCCCACTCGCCCGCGAGGCGGCCCGACCGCAGGGCGAAGGAGATGCCCTCGCGGGTCCAGGGCTCCAGCAGGCCCGCGGCGTCGCCGCAGACCACCACCCGGCCGCGGGAGAGCGGGGAGTCGTCGGCACGGCAGCGCGTCAGGTGCCCGGAGGAGATGCTCGGTTCGAACCCGGCCAGACCGAGCCGGCCGATGAACTCCTCGAGATAGCGCTTGGTGGCACCGCCGTCACCGCGCGCGGAGATCACACCGACCGTCAGGGTCTCGCCCTTCGGGAAGACCCAGCCGTAACTGCCCGGCAACGGGCCCCAGTCGATCAGTACGCGGCCCGCCCAGTCCTCGGCCACCTCCGGGGGGACCGGGATCTCGGCCTCAAGGCCCAGGTCGACCTGGTCCATCTTGACGCCGACATGGGCGCCTATGCGGCTGGCGGAGCCGTCGGCACCGACGACCGCCCGCGCGAGCACCGTCTCGCCGCCTGCGAGCACCACCGCGACCGTGCGCCGGTCGGGGACGGAGGTGCCGTGCTGCTCGACCCGGGAGACGGCGGCGCCCGTACGCAGCTCGGCGCCCGCGGCGACGGCCGCCTCGACGAGCTGGGCGTCGAACTCGGGCCGGTTGATCAGCCCGAAGAGCATGTGCCGGGACCGGCGGGTCCGCGTGAGGCGGCCGTTGAGGCTGAAGGTGACCGCGTGCACACGATCCTGCAGCGGAAGTTCGAAGCCTGGCGGAAGGGCGTCGCGGGAGGGTCCGATGATGCCGCCGCCGCACGTCTTGTAGCGGGGCAGTTCGGCCTTCTCCAACAGCAGGACGCGGCGTCCGGCCGTGGCCGCGGCATAGGCCGCGGACGCCCCGGCGGGCCCCGCCCCGACCACGACGACGTCCCACACCGATGCGTCCTCGGCGCCGTCCGCCGAACCGCCGTCCTGCGCCTGGTACTCGCTGCTCACGTGCTCCCGCTCCCGTCCGACCCGCAGGCTGCTGTCACCCCTGCTCAGCGCATCCTAATCCGCGGGTGCGCGGGCACGACTGTGGCACCATCGATCCCGAGCACCTGTACACGATCCACGCGTTCGACCGAACACGCACCCACAAGGAGCGCCCATGTCCGCCGCACCACTCGCCGCAACCGTCGCCGCCCTCATGCCGCGGGCCCGGGCCGAGCTGGCGGAGCTGGTGGCGTTCCGCTCGGTGGCCGACCCGAGGCAGTTCCCGAAGAGCGAGTGCGAGCAGGCCGCGCAGTGGATCGCGGACGCCCTGACCGAGGACGGTTTCCAGGACGTCGCGCTGCTGGACACCCCCGACGGCACGCAGTCGGTCTACGGCTACCTGCCCGGCCCTGAGGGCGCGCCCACCGTGCTGCTCTACGCGCACTACGACGTGCAGCCGCCGCTGGACGAGGCGGGCTGGCTGTCCCCGCCCTTCGAGCTGACGGAGCGCGACGGCAGGTGGTACGGGCGCGGCGCGGCCGACTGCAAGGGCGGTCTGATCATGCACCTCATGGCCCTGCGCGCGCTGCGTGACAACGGCGGGGTGCCGGTCGGCGTGAAGATCATCGCCGAGGGGTCCGAGGAGCAGGGCACGGGCGGCCTCGAACGCTACGCCGAGGAGCACCCCGAACTGCTCGCCGCCGACGCGATCGTCATCGGCGACACCGGCAACTTCCGCTGCGGCCTGCCCACCGTCACGGCCACGCTGCGCGGCATGGCGCTGGTCGAGGTCAAGGTGAGCACGCTCCAGGGCAACCTGCACTCCGGTCAGTTCGGCGGCGCCGCGCCCGACGCGCTCAGCGCCCTGATCCGCATCCTGCACACGCTTCACGACGAGACCGGGGCCGCCACGGTCCAGGGGCTCGCCATGGACGCCTCGTGGGACGGGCTGCAGTACCCGGAGGAGGACTTCCGCGGCGACGCCAAGGTCCTCGACGGTGTCTCCCTCCTGGGCGGCGGCACGGTCGCCGACCGCGTCTGGGCCCGTCCCTCGGTCACCGTGCTGGGCATCGACGCCCCGCCCGTCGTGGGCGCCACCCCGTCCGTCCAGGCCACGGCGGCCGCCAAGGTCAGTCTGCGCGTCCCGCCGGGTGTGGACGCCCAGGAGGCCGCGGATCTCCTCATCGCCCACCTCAAGGCGGCCGCCCCCTGGGGTGCCCACGTCGAGGTCACCCAGACCGGCAGCGGGCAGGCGTTCAGCGCGGACACCTCCAGCCCGGCGTACTCGGCCATGGCCGAGGCCATGCGCGCCGCCTACGGCAAGGACCTCGAGATCGCCGGCATGGGCGGCTCCATCCCGCTGTGCAACACCCTTGCCACGCTCTACCCCGAGGCGGAGATGCTGCTCATCGGGCTCAGCGAGCCCGAGGCGCAGATCCACGCGGTCAACGAGAGCGTCTCCCCGGAGGAGCTGGAGAAGCTCTCGCTCGCCGAGGCGCTGTTCCTGCGCGGCTACGCCGAGAGCAAAGCCGTCTGACAGCCGTCCCGGTCAGGCCCGGCCGGGCGCCGGCGCGTTCTCGCGTCGGCTTGCCCGGCCGGGCCTCCGGCGCCGGGCAGGCCCGGCGCCGTCCCGGGTCAGGCGCCCACGGGCACTCCCGCCTCCAGGTTGAGCACGGTGGCGCGCTCACGGGCCCGCAGAGCCCAGCGAAGGCGCGTCAGCCGGACGGGCGGGAGCATGGCGGCGGCCTCGTCCTCGGTGGCGAAACGCCAGCCGCGCAGTTCCGCCCCCGGCAGAAGCAGCCGCTCGGCCTCGGCGGCGCCGAGGCGGCCGCCGTCGAAGAGCAGCCGCAGGCCTCCGTAGCCGGGCGGCAGGGGCGGTTCCCAGTCGACCACGAGCAGACGGGGAACCGTGGGCAGGTGCAGGCCGAGCTCCTCCGCAACCTCGCGCATCCCGGCCCGGGCGGGAGCCTCACCGGGCTCGACGACCCCGCCGGGGAACTCCCATCCGGGCTTGTAGGTGGGGTCGACCAGCAGCACGCGGTCCTCCTCGTCGAAGAGGAGCACGCCCGCGGCGAGCGTCTCCGACGTGGGCTCCGGGGTCTGCACGATGTCGCAGACGCCCTCGCCCTCGCGTATCGCCTCGGCGACACGCTCCGCGGTGGCCCGCGGGTTCAGGCCGTCGGTGTCGACGACAAGGGCGTCCGCGGTGAGCCAGGGCAGCGCCTCGCGATAGGCGGCGAGCTGGTCCAGGCACCAGGCGCGCACCTCGGCGCTCGCTCCGGGGTCGCCCGGGATCTCCGCGCGTTGCTCGATCCGCTCCCGCAGAACCGTTTCCTCAGCATCGAGCACAAAGTGCCGCACCTCGATTCTGCGGGCGGCCAGGCCCCCGAAGATCTCGTCCCGGTACTCCTGCCGCAGCAGCGTCATCGGGACGACCAGCGGCCCGCCGCCGATCTCGCTCAGCAGCGCGGCGGCCGTGTCGACCACCAGCCGCCGCCAGCAGGGCAGGTCCTGGTAGTCGGAGACCTCGCCCAACCGCTTATCGGGGAGCATGAGCCGCAGCCCGGTGCCGATGAGTTCCGGGTCGTAGAGCACGCTTCCCGGCAGCAGATCGAGCAGTTCGCGTGCCGCAGTGGTCTTGCCCGCGCCGAACGTGCCGTTGAGCCAGACGATCACGGTGCCCCCTCTTCCGTAGCCCGGTAGCCCCCTACGAATTGCCCGGATCATCGGCGTCGGCAAACGCGCAGACCCGGCCATCGGCGCATACCGGCGGCCTCAGAACCCGCGTACCCCGAGCTCAGCCCTTGTCGGCCTCCAGGTTGAACCGGGCCGTGAACCGCCGACTCGGGGCCAGGTGACCGCGGAGGCGGCGAACGGCAGTACTGGGAACACCGGTGCGGCGGCGAGCACGACCGCCCGGAGGGCATCGACCCGCCACCGGAGGCGGTAAGCGTCCCCCCGTCCATCGGCCTGATATCGGGCACGAGCTGAGGACGAGGACCGTGCGGGCGCGGCGGGGCACCCAGGCCGGGGCACCCCCTGGCCGTCAGCGCACCGCGCCGAACGCCTCCAGCCCCAGCGCCTCCCCGGCAGCCGCGGCGGCGCCCACCAGGCCCGCGTCCGTGCCGAGCACCGCGGGGACGACCTTCACGCCGGCCGCGAACGACAGCGTGGCATAGCGGCGCAGATGGGTACGCAGGGGATCGAACAGCAGTGCCCCCGAGCCGGCGACGCCTCCGCCGATCACGGCGATGTCGATCTCCACCAGCGTCGCGGTCGCGGCGATGCCCGCAGCCAGCGCCTGTGCGGCGCGGTCGAAGGACGCCAGCGCCACCGCGTCCCCGGCGCGGGCTGCACGGGCCACGGCGGCGGCGTCGGCCGCCTCTCCGGCCGCCGGGAGCCAGCCCGCCTCCTGGGCGCGGCGCACGATGTTGGGCCCGCTCGCCAGCCGCTCGACACAGCCGCGGCCGCCGCAGGGGCACAAGTCGCCGTCGAGATCCACGCTGATGTGGCCGATGTGGCCCGCGTTGCCGGTCGGCCCGGGGTGCAGCGCCCCGCCGAGGACCAGGCCGCCGCCGACCCCGGTGGAGACCACCATGCACAGGGCGTTGTCGTGACCGCGCGCCGCACCCTGCCAGTGCTCGGCGGCGGTGATCGCCATGCCGTCGCCGGTCAGCACGACCGGCAGTCCGTCCACGCGCGCGGCGACCTCCGCCACCAGCGGATAGTCGCGCCAGGAGCCGATGTTGACCGGGCTGACCGTGCCGCGCGAGGCGTCGATCGGACCCGCGCTGCCGATGCCGACGGCGACGACGCGCGGCCACTCGGCGGCGGCGCGCAGCTCGTCGAGCACCTCGGCGACCGAGCCCATCACGGTCTCCGCGTCCCGGTCGGCTCGCGTCGGACGCAGGGCGCGCAGCAGCAGCCGCCCCTGGGGATCCACCAGGGCGCCCGCGATCTTCGTGCCCCCGACGTCGACGGCGGCGACCAGCGGACCCCGGTCGGCGGCGTGCAACGGCGGTGCGGTGGGTTCAGCTGTGCTCTCGAACGGCATGGGCGTAGTGTCGCCCTTTGTTGACAACGTTGTCCAGCCCATAGGATCCGGGCGTGACCGATATTCCGCGAACCGCCCGGCCCACCATGAAGGACGTCGCCGCTCGGGCCGGTGTCGGCCTGAAGACCGTCTCCCGCGTCGTCAACGAGGAGCCGGGGGTCACCGACGACACGATCGCCCGGGTACAGGCCGCCATCGACGCCCTCGGCTTCCGCCGCAACGACAGCGCGCGCCTGCTGCGGAAGGGCCGGACCGCCAGTATCGGGCTCGTCCTGGAAGACCTCGCGGACCCCTTCTACTCGCCGCTCAGCCGCGCCGTCGAGGACCTCGCCCGCGCGCACGGGACGCTGCTGTTCACGGGGTCCAGCGCGGAGGACGCCGAACGCGAGCAGGAACTTGTGCTGGCGTTCTGCGCCCGGCGCGTCGACGGGTTGGTCATCGTCCCGGCGAGCGAGGACCACCGCTACCTGGAGCCGGAGATAGCGGCAGGGGTCGCCACGGTCTTCGTCGACCGGCCCGCCGGGGGCATCAACGCGGACGTGGTCGTCAGCGACAACGCCGGGGGCACCCGCGAAGGCGTCGCGCACCTCATCGCCCACGGGCACCGGCGCATCGGCTTCATCGGTGACCTCCCCCGCATCCACACGGCCGCGGAGCGCCTGCGCGGCTACCGCGAGGCCATGGCGGACGCCGGGCTCCCCGTCCACGACGGCTGGGTCTCCTGCGGCACGACGGTGCCGGAGCGCGTGCGCTCGGAACTCGACCGGATGCTGGCCGGGCCGGAGCCCGTCACGGCGATCTTCGCGGGCAACAACCGGATCACCGTGACCGCGGTACGGGTGCTGGCCGACCGCCCGCAGCTCGTCGCGCTCGTCGGCTTCGACGACTTCGAGCTCGCGGACCTCCTCCGGCCCGCGATCACCGTCGTCGCCCAGGACCCGGCACAACTCGGCCGAACCGCCGCACGGTTGCTCTTCCAGCGGCTCGACGGCGCCGTGGGTACGCCCGACCGGCTCGAACTCCCCTGCCGGCTCATCGCCCGCGGCTCGGGCGAACTCCCGCCCATGGCCTGACGGCGGCCGTCCCGAGCGGCCCGGCACCGGGCCGCTCACCGGCCCGTGGGCCTAGGAGGATCTCGGCGGCTTCTTGCCGCAGACAGTCGCGGCGACGCTCTGAAGGTTCGTTCGGCGCGCACACGAGCCTCGGCGGACCTGCCCGGAGCCCTCGTCGTGCATCGGGGGCCCCGAGCAGGCTCAGGATCCTGCGCCGCCGTCAGCGCGTGCGTCCCGCCAGTACGTCGAGGTCGCGCCGCGAGAGTCCCGCGGCGGCGGTGACCTCGTCCGGGTCGACGGCGCCGCAGTCGAGGCCGCGGAGGAGGTAGCCGCTCAGGGCCCTGGCGGTGGCGGGCTCGTCCATGATGTCGCCGCCGGCCCGGGCCACGTACGCCGCGAGGCGGGCGGCCGCCGCGGGGAGGCCCTCGCGGTAGAAGGCGTAGACGGCGGCGTAGCGGGTGGGCAGATGCCCGGGGTGCATGTCCCAGCCCTGGTAGTAGGCACGGGCGAGGGAGCGGCGGACGAGGCCGTAGTGCAGGCGCCAGGCGTCGTGGACCTGCGCGGTGGGCCCGACGGGGAGGACGTTCGTCGCGCCGTCGGAGAGCCGGACGCCCGTCCCCGCGGCGGCCACCTGCATGACGGCCTTGGCGTGGTCCGCGACAGGGTGGTCCAACGACTGGTGGGCCGCGCTGACCCCGCAGGCCGCGCTGTAGTCGAAGGTGCCGTAGTGCAGTCCCGTGAGCCGGCCCTCGGCCGCGTCGATGAACCGGGCGACGGTGGCGGTGCCGTCGGGGCCCAGGACGGACTGCGTCGTCTCGATCTGGATCTCGAAGCCGATCCGCCCCGCTTCCGGACCGCGTGCCTTCTCGAACTCCTCCACCAGCCGCACCATCGCCGTGACCTGCTGGGGGAACGTCACCTTCGGCAGGGTGAGCACGAGCCCCCGGGGCAGTTCCCCGGCGTCCATGAGGCCGGTGAGGAAGATGTCCAGGGTGCGGATCCCCCGGTCCCGTACGGCCGCCTCCAGGCACTTCATGCGGATGCCGACGTACGGGGGCGCGCTGCCGTCCGTCACGGCGGCGTTGACGAGGCGTGCCGCGGCGGCCGCGTCGGCGTCCTCCTCCGCGTCGGGCCGGGGGCCGTAGCCGTCCTCGAAGTCGATGCGCAGGTCCTCGACGGGTTCGCGCCGCAGCTTGGCGCGGACGCGGTCGTGCACGGCGGCAGCGGACTCGGGCGGCAGGGCGAGGACCTCGGCGAAGGAGTCCGCGTCCGGCGCGTGCTCGTCGAGGGCGGCGAGGGCGCGGTCCCCCCAGGTCCGCACGGTGTCCGCGGCGAAGACGTCGGCGGGGACGTAGACGGTGTGCACGGGCTGCCGGGTGCCCGGGTCCCCGGGGTAGCGGCGGGCGAGTTCGGCGTCGACACCGGCCAGGGACGCACCGATGTCCTGGCGTACCGCGTCGCCGAGCGAGGTGCGGACCGTCCCGTCCTGCGTCATCTGCCGCCCTCCAACGCTTCAACAATTCGTTGAAGCAACGCTAGGTGTGCCTCGCCGGGCCGTCAATGACGTGCGGAGCCCCCGTGGTGCCGGGTGGCGCCACGGGGCTCCGTCGCGGCGGGCTGTGAGGGAGCCGCCCGCGGGGAAACGAAGATCAGCCCTTGCGGGCAGTGACCTCCTCGGTCAACTGCGGCACCACCTGGAACAGGTCACCCACCACCCCGAAATCCACCAACTCGAAAATCGGCGCCTCCGGATCCTTGTTCACCGCCACGATCGTCTTCGACGTCTGCATCCCCGCCCGGTGCTGAATCGCACCCGAGATACCCGCCGCCACATACAACTGCGGCGACACCGACTTACCCGTCTGACCCACCTGATTCGCGTGCGGATACCAGCCCGCATCCACCGCCGCACGCGACGCACCCACCGCCGCACCCAACGCATCCGCCAACGCCTCGACCACGGAGAAGTTCTCCGCACCCCCCACACCACGACCACCCGAGACCACGATCGCCGCCTCCGTCAGATCCGGACGACCCGTCGCCTCCCGCGCCGTCCGCGACACCACCCGCGCACCCGTAGCCAGCGCACCGAAGGTCACCGCAAGCTCCTCCACCGCACCCGCCGCCCCGACAGCCTCCACCGGCGCCGAATTCGGCTTCACCGTGATCACCGGCACGCCGGACGTCACCCGCGAACGCGTCGTGAACGACGCAGCGAACACCGACTGCGTGGCCACCGCACCCCCATCACCGGCCACCACATCCACCGCGTCCGTGATCAAACCCGACCCCAGCCGCAACGCCAACCGCGCCGCGACCTCCTTGCCCTCACCCGACGACGCCACCAGCACCGCCACCGGACCCACCACCTTCGCGGCCGCCTCCAAAGCATCCACCTTCGGCACCACCAAATACTCCGCGAACTCCGAAGCCTCACTCACCAGCACCCGCACCGCACCATGCGCACCCAGCACACCCGCAGTCGACCCAGCACCAGCACCCAACGCCACCGCCACCGGCTCACCCAGCCGACGCGCGATCGTCAACAACTCCAGCGTCGGCTTACGCACCGCACCATCCACATGGTCCACAAAGACCAGGACTTCACCCATCAGAAAACTCCCAGCGGATCAGAAACGAAGACTGCGACGACTGCTCAGATGAACTTCTGGCTCACGAGGAACTCCGCGAGCTGCCTGCCGCCCTCGCCCTCGTCCTTCACGATCGTCCCGGCCGAACGCGCCGGACGCGCCGCCGCCTCCACAACCTCGGTCCACGCACCCGCCAGACCGACCTGACCCGCATCGATCCCCAGGTCCGACAGGTCCAGGGACTCCACCGGCTTCTTCTTCGCCGCCATGATCCCCTTGAACGACGGATACCGCGCCTCACCCGACTGGTCCGTCACCGACACCACCGCCGGCAACGCCGCCTCCACCTGCTCACTGGCAGTGTCACCGTCCCGGCGCCCCGACACCGTCCCACCGGCGACCGCCACCTGCGACAGCAACGTCACCTGCGGCACACCCAACCGCTCCGCCACCAACGCCGGCACCACACCCCCGGTCCCATCGGTGGACGCCATCCCCGTCACCACCAGATCGAACCCCACGTGCTCGACCGCCTTCGCCAGCACCAGCGACGTCGCCATCACATCAGACCCGTGCAAGCCCTCGTCCTCGACATGCACCGCCTTGTCCGCACCCATCGACAACGCCTTGCGCAACGCGTCCTTCGCATCCTCAGGACCCACCGTCACCACCGTCACCTCAGCATCCCCCGACGCCTCCGCGATCTGCAGCGCCTGCTCCACCGCATACTCGTCCAACTCCGACAGCAGCCCGTCCACCGCATCACGATCCGTCGTCAGATCCCCCGCGAAATGACGATCCCCCGTCGCATCGGGCACGTACTTCACCGCTACAACGATCCTCAAGCTCACGTGTGCTCTCCTACTACTGCGTCGGGGTACGTCAACTGCCCAGTAAGGGCAGCATAGGCGCCTTGGACGGCTGCTCCCCGCCGGGACGCTGCGGCGCTCCGGCAGAAATATTACTCGCCAGTACAGTCCGCCCCCTCCCCCTTCGCAAGGGTGGTGGACTGTGACGTTGCCGACGCGGCCGGGCGGCTCCGCGGCCATGCTCAGTGGCGCAACGTGTTGAATCTGCCCTGGTGGTAGAGGAGCGGCCGGGCGGGGCCGTCCGGGGCGCCGGCGACGGCCTGCGCGATCACGACGCGGTGGTCGCCGGCGGGTATCCGGGACACGACGCGGGCGACGAGCCAGGCCGAGACGTCCTCCAGCAGGGGCACGCCGTACGGACCGGGGGCCCACGCCGTGGGCGGGGCGAAGCGGTCGGCGCCGCTGCGGGCGAAGGTGGCCGCGAGGTCCTCCTGGTGCTCGCCCAGGATGTGGACCCCGAGGTACGCGGCATCGGCGACCGTCCGCCAGGCCGAGCCCGTGGTGCTGATGCCGAACGACACGAGGGGGGGTTCCGCCGAGACGGACGTGAGCGAGGTGGCGGTGAAGCCGACCGGGCGCGTGCCGGCCGCGGTGATGACGGCGACGCCCGCGGCGTGGCGGCGGAAGACCGAGCGGAAGGCGTCGGAGCCGAAGACGTCGGACGCCGGGCTCTCCTCGCCGGCGGCGGATCCCGGGGAAACGGGAACAGCGCCCTCCGGGTGCGCCGCTGCGGGCAGTTCGGTCGGGGCGGGACTGGCCTGGGTGCCGAGATCGGGGGACGCGGTCATGGAGTTGTCCTCTTGGTGCTGTCGAGCCGGAGGCGTGCTGGCTTGCGGATGCTCAGCGGCGGTGACAGCGGGCGCTCGCGTGCCGACCGAGGTCGACGTCGAAGCGGGCGAAGAGAAAGAGGTCTCGCGACATAACGTCAGACTGACAATCAGGGTGCCGCGCCGTCAAGAGCGCACGGAGGGGTGGGACGGGCGTCATACCGCGGCGCCGAGGGCCGCGATGACGTCGGCCTTGCGGGGCTGCCCCGCCGCGCGCCGGACGATCGCGCCGTCCGCGTCGAGCACCAGGACGGTCGGGGTCTTGAGGATGCCGAGCCGCCGGACGAGGTCGAGGCGCGCCTCCGCGTCGATCTCGACGTGCGCGACCCCGTCGACCATCCGGACGACGTCCTCCAGGGTGCGTCGCGTCGCCCGGCAGGGGGCGCAGAACGCGCTGGAGAACTGGACGAGCGTGGCCCGCTCGCCGAGCGCCGCGCCGATCTCACCGGCCGTCAGCAGTTCCGCGGTGTCCTTGTCCCGCACACGTATCCTTCCGTCGCGCCGCCGGTGCACCAGTCCGAAGACCCCGGCCGCGGCCAGCACCGCGACGCAGACCACCAGTCCCGTCATGTCCGTCCTCCCCGCGATTGCAGCGTTCACAGGACTGCCATGATTCCCGGGGGTCCAGCCGGGCCGCCGTCCGGAATCATGACTGCCATGAGCACTCACGCCATTGATGCCCGAGGACCGCGGTTCGCCGCAAGCCTGACGACGGTCGTGCTGGCCGCCGTTCTCGTCACCGGCAGCGGCTGGCTGCTCGCCGTCCAGGCGCTCGTGTTCGCGGTCGGTGCCGCGCTGGGTGTGCAGCACTCACCCTATGGCCTGCTGTTCCGCACGGTGGTCCGCCCCCGGCTGGGCCCGCCGACCGAGACCGAGGACCCGGCGCCCCCGCGCTTCGCGCAGGCGGTGGGTCTGGTGTTCGCGGTGATCGGGCTGGTCGGCTGGTTCGCCGGCCCGCAGTGGCTGGGGATGGCGGCTACCGGTTGCGCGTTGGCGGCGGCGTTCCTCAACGCGGTGTTCGCCTACTGCCTCGGCTGCGAGATGTACCTGCTGGTGCGTCGTACGACCGGGTGACGTGATGAGAATCTCGCCCGGGCGCGGGCACGCGGGATGACACGGCACCCGTTTACGGTGCACGATCAGCCCGCGGTCGCAAACCTACGGCCGCGTAACTTCCACCGGGGGCCACCCCCTACGAAGAAAAGGGGCCCCACGCATGGCCGAACTCGTCTACCCACCCGTCATCGGCTTCGCGCGCACGATGTTCCGGGTGCAGGGCCTGCGCTTCGACATCTCCGGTACGGAGCACGTGCCGCGCAACGGCGGCGCGCTGCTGGTCAGCAACCACATCGGCTACCTTGACTTCATCTTCGCGGGTCTCACGGCGCTCCCTGCCAAGCGCCTGGTGCGCTTCATGGCCAAGGAGTCGGTGTTCCGGCACAAGGTGTCCGGGCCGCTGATGCGGGCGATGAAGCACATCCCGGTGGACCGTTCGGAAGGCATGCACGCGTACAAGCACGCCCTGTCGGCGCTGCGTTCCGGCGAGATCATCGGGGTCTTCCCCGAGGCGACGATCTCGCAGTCGTTCACGCTCAAGTCCTTCAAGTCGGGCGCGGCGCGCCTGGCGATGGAGGCCGGGGTGCCGCTGCTGCCGGTCGCCCTGTGGGGCACCCAGCGCATGTGGACCAAGGGGCAGCCGCGCCAGCTCGGCCGCAACCGCTTCCCGATCTCGATCCGCGTGGGCGAGCAGATGGAGGCGGGCGAGAACGAGAAGCCCGGTGCGCTCACCCGCCGTCTGCGCCTGCGCATCCAGGAGTTGCTGGAGGACGCGCAGCGCGCCTACACCGGCCGCCCGTCCGGTCCCGACGACCACTGGTGGCTGCCCGCGCACCTCGGCGGTACCGCGCCCACCCCCGAGGCCGTGGCCGCCCAGGAGCGGACCGCCGCGGAGGGCTGACAGGGCGCCCGCGCTGCGGCGTCATCGCGTGCGGCGGACCAACGGGCGTCGATCCCGGGCTTGTTGCCGCGCCGGTCCCGATGGGCGGCGTGCGCGCCGTACGACGCATGGAGGCATGGTCGGCCCCGGCATAGTCATGCGGAGCCGGGGCCGCCGCTTGCCGGCGCTTGCCGCCGCCTCCCGCCGGGCGGTCGTATCGCGCACGGCCGAGCACCCTGTCCGCCGCCGCCCGGTCGGCCGACGTGGCGCTCTGGGGAACCGGCTCCCTGTGACGGATACTGGAAAAGGCAAGGCAGTTCGGCAATTGATTTTCCTGTAGCGGTATATCTATGCAGTCCGAGAGGTGGCTGTGGTGGACCGTGGAGGAAGACGCGCCACGAACCCGACCGTCACGGGCGCACTGGCCGTGCTCGCGGTGCTGGCCGTGCTGATCGTGCTCGTCTGGGGGATACTCGCCCGCCACGGCGGCCCTGACCGGGCGTCGGACGCGCCCGGCCGCGGCACTCCCCCGGCGGCCACGCCGTCCGCGTCCCCGCTGCCGTCCCGGTCGGCCGTGGGCGAGCGCTCGCCGTTCACGGGACTGCCGCAGGACCGGGCCCACCCCGTGCTCGCCGTGAAGATCGACAACGTCGGCCCGGCCCGGCCGCAGACCGGGATCGACCGGGCCGACCTGGTGTACGTGGAGGAGGTCGAGGCGGGACTCACCCGCATCCTGGCCGTGTTCTCCGGGCCCCCCGCCGACCTGCCGGACCGCGTGGGGCCGGTGCGCAGCGCACGCGAGTCGGACCTGGAGCTGCTGCGCCAGTTCGGCCGGCCCGCGCTCGCCTTCTCCGGCGCGCAGAGCAGGCTGCTGCCGGTGATCGCGGCCGCACCGGTGCACGACGTCTCACCCGCCCACGCCGGTGGGGCCTACGCGCGCGACGGCTCCCGTCCCGCGCCGCACAACCTCTACGCCTCTCCGGCGCGGCTGCTCGCCGCCGCCCCGGACGCCTCGACCGCACACGACATCGGCTTCCGCTTCGGCCCCGCGCCCTCCGGCGGCACGGCCGCGACCACCCGCACCGTCCGGTTCCCCGCCGGTTCGGCCGGCCTGCGCTGGTCGGCCGAACGTCAGCGCTGGCTGGTCTCGTTCGACGGCAGGCCCGCCTCGGCGACGGGCTCGGGGCAGCTCGGCGCGCCGACGGTCGTGATCCAGTACGTGACCGTGCGTGCCTCGCGCTACCACGACCGCTGGGGCAGCATCTCGCCGTACAGCGAGACCGTCGGTTCGGGCGACGCGGAAGTGCTGCGCGACGGGAAGGCGTTCCGGGCGCACTGGTCGCGTCCCGAAGCGGACGACGGGACGCGGTTCACCACCGGGCAGGGCGCGCCGATGGCGTTCGCGCGCGGCCCGGTGTGGATCGTGCTGGCGCCGCGTCCCTCGTAGACCTCAGGCGATCGCGCCCCCGGTGGCGGCCGACGGGCCGGGGGTGCCGCGTGCGGCGAGCGCCGAGGCGAGGTCGGCGTGGACGGTGAAGACCCCGGTCGTCCGCGTCAGCCGTAACAGCCGCAGCACGGGCGGGTTGTCGGCGACGAGGCCGAAACGCCCGCCGCGCTCCAGAGTGCGCCGGCGTGCGCGGATCAGCACGGAGAGGCCGCCGCAGTCGAGAAAGCCCACCCCTCGCAGGTCCACCACGAGGTCGAGGTGCGGCCCGGCGCATGCCTCGTCCAGGCGTGCGCCGACGCTTTCCCCCGCGTACAGATCGAGCTCCCCCCACACCTCCACCACGGTGGCGCCGCCCACCACCCACTGACGCACCCCGAAGTCGTGCTCGTTGTCGAACAAAGCCGGCCCCCCGACTCCCGCACCCTGCTGGGCCCCTGACGCTCCGGCGTACGCCGCGCGCATTTCGGCGCGCCGCGCACACCCCCGTGCGTCCGGGATACCCCCCAGCGGTACCCGGCGTCAACACATCGGGACTAACCCGGCAGGACCACCAGTTCCCGGGCGGTCTGGTTGAGCCGCTCCCCGCCCTCGGCGGTGCAGACCGCGATGTCCTCGATGCGGGCGCCGAAGCGGCCCGGCAGGTAGATCCCCGGCTCGATGGAGAAGGCCATGCCGGGCTCCAGGGGTCGCGCGCTGCCCGCCACGATGTACGGCTCCTCGTGGGTCTCCAGGCCGATGCCGTGGCCCGTGCGGTGGATGAAGTGCTCCCCGTACCCGGCCGCGGCGATGATGTCCCGCCCGACGGCGTCCAGTTCCTCCGCCGTCACCCCCGGGCGAACGGCCTGGGTCTGGGCCTGCTGGGCGGCGAGCAGCACCTCGTACAGCTCACGGAACTCCGCGGGCGGCTCGCCCACGGCGTAGGTGCGGGTGGAGTCGGAGCAGTAGCCCTCCTGCGTGGTGCCGCCGATGTCGACCACGACGGGGTCGCCGCCGCGGATGACGCGGTCGGAGACCTCGTGGTGCGGGCTGGCGCCGTTGGGACCGGAGGCCACGATCACGAAGTCGACCGTGGTGTGGCCCGCTTCGAGCACGGCCTCGGCGATGTCGCGGGCGGCCTCCCGCTCGGTGCGCCCGGCGGTGACCCACTCGCCGATGCGGCGGTGCACGCGGTCGATGGCGGCGGCGGCGCGCCGCAGCGCGTCGATCTCGGCGGGTGTCTTGCGCATGCGCAGTTCCCGCAGCACCTCGCCGGCCAGGCTCTGCTCGGCGCCGGGCAGCGCGGCGCGCAGGGCGAGCACCTTCTCCGCCCACATGTGGTTGTCGACCGCGACGCGACCGCCGCCCGCGGTCCGCGGCAGACGGCGGGCGACGAGCGCGTACGGGTCCTCGGTCTCGGCCCAGCCGACGATCTCCACGCCGAGACTGCCGAGCGGCGAGAGCTCGGCGCCGGGCTTCTCCAGTTCCGGCACGACGAGGAAGGGCTCGCCGAGCACCGGCAGCGCGATGCAGACCAGGCGCTCGGTGAGATGGGCGTGGTAGCCGGTCAGATAGCGCAGATCGGGCCCGGGGGACACAAGGAGCGCGTCGAGGCCGGCGTCTGCGGCGGCCTTGCGGGCCAGTTCGAGGCGTTCGGCCGGGTAGAGGGGCGCCGAGGGGGCGCCATGGCCGGGAGCAAGGGGGGTGTCGGTCACGACTCTCACCGTAGACGCCCCTGGCGCCCGGCGCAGGCCGCCCGCGTCGGCCGCCCGCGTCGGCGCAGGTCGTAGGCTTGCCAGGATGGACGATCACACCGCTCCCGATCCGCTCCCGGCGCTCGCCGCCCTGCTGCGCTCGCTGCCGCCGTCCTGCGGGCCGGTGCGGCTGGTCGCGGTCGACGGGCACGCCGGCGCCGGGAAGACGACCTTCTCCGCCGCGCTGTCCCGGGCGCTCGGCGGGGCGCCCGTGGTGCACCTGGACGATCTGGCCACCCATGACGAGCTGTTCGCCTGGACGGACCGGCTCCGGGAACAGGTGCTGGAACCGCTGAGCCGGGGCAGGACGGCGCGGCCCGCGAAGTACGACTGGGTGGCGCGGCGCTTCGGCCCGCTCGTTGAAGTGCCCCCGGCACCGGTGGTCCTCGTCGAGGGAGTGGGCGCGGGACGTCGGGCGGTGCGGCCGTGGCTGACGCGCACCATGTGGCTGGACGTGCCCCGCGACACGGCCAGGGAGCGCGGTGAACGGCGGGACGGCCCGCAACTCGCCGGTTTCTGGGCCGGATGGATGCGCGCGCAGGACGCCCATTTCGCCGCCGACCCCACGCGTCCCTTCGCCGACCTGCTGGTGCGGCAGGTGGCAAATGGGTACGAGATACGTGAATCACCCTCCGGAACACCCCTGGCGCACACGGCCACTCACCCAGCGTGACCACGCTCGGCGGCCGCGCCGGCCCCCTCCGGCAGGCCCCCGGGCGGGGCTCCGGGGCGGCTTGACCCGGGGGCCGTACAGGACTTACGTTCTGAATGCGCGGTCATGTACGACCGCCCCACGACGCGAAGCCCCCGGTTGTTCCCCCGTGACCGGGGGCTTCGTTCTGCCCTGGACGGGTGATCCGGCCCCGTACGGCAGCGAATTGCTCACCCAACGTCACGGTCCGCGTGGCTCTACGGCCTGTCCCGCCTGCACGGGTACCATGCGATCGGGGTGCGAGGAGATGCGTCCGCGGTGCGCACCCTGTATCAACTCCCGCCCCGGGACGTGTGGTTGGGGCGGTGGGAGACACCGGGGGGAACGGTTGGTGGGGACCTGATGGATTTCGGCACGGAACACCCCGGCTCCCCTGCCGATCTCGCCTGGGTGCGGGCAGTGGACGCCTACACCATGGGTGCGTACGCCCAGGCCGAGGAGGAGTTCCGGGCGGCCGTCCGGCTCGACCCGGGCATGGCCGACGCCTGGCTCGGGCTGCACGCCCTGCGTGCGGACACCGCCACCGCGCTGCTGCAGATGTACCGGCACCGCGACCGCTTCGGCGAGCAGCGCCGGGCCCGCCGCCGCTCCATGAACTCCTGGTACTGGCTGGGCTGGTGGGTGCAGCCCGTCCTGGAGACCCGGCGCGACCTGCTGCTCGCGCACGCCTCGCACTGGCTCGACGGACGCCACATCGCCGAACTGGACCGGGCGCTGGCCGAGTGCCCGCCCGTCGACACCGACCCGCACGTCCGCTTCCTGCACGCCTGCCGGGCCTACCTGGTCAAGGACTGGGACCAACTGGTGCGCCACACCGAGCCGTTGCTCGGCGACGGCGTCCTCGGCATCGAGGCGGGCCTGTTCGGCGGCATGGCCAGGGTGCGTCTGGAGCTGTACGGACAGGCGGAACCGCTGCTGGTCACCGCGCTGATGCGGTGCCGCAGCGAGCAGCCGCAGCGCAAGGAGCTGCGCTACTGGCTCGCCCGCGCCTACGAGGGCACCGGCCGCACCGCCGCCGCGCTGCCGCTGTACCGGGCCGTGCACCGCGTCGACCCCGGTTTCATGGACACCTCCGCACGCCTCACGGCCATCGACGAGGCGGACGGCCTGGGCGACGAGTCCGCCGACTACGCCTCCGTGGCCATGCCGGGCTTCGGGCAGACCGCCCCCGAGGGGCTGTTGCCCGACCCCGATCCCCTGGACGCGCGCGGCGGCACGATGGGCGTCGCGGGCGGCGGTACGGGCGGCTCGGTGCTGGACGACCCGCTCGGCGGCACCGGCCCGATCGACGACGACATCCGGGAGAAGGCGGTCCTGCCCGTCTCCCCCATCGCGCCCCAGGTGCCGGTGATCGCGCCCGACCCGGTGCTGCTCGCCCAGGCGCTGGCGGAGCTGGACCGCATGGTGGGTCTCGAACCGGTGAAGCGCCAGGTCCGCGCGTTGTCGGCGCAGCTGCGCATGGCCCGGCTGCGTGCCGGGCAGGGTCTGCCGGTGCAGCCCCCGAAGCGGCACTTCGTCTTCTCGGGACCGTCGGGCACGGGGAAGACCACCGTCGCCCGCATCCTCGGCCGGGTCTTCTACGCCCTGGGGCTGCTCGGCGGCGATCATCTGGTGGAGGCCCAACGGGCGGACCTGGTCGGGGAGTTCCTCGGCCAGACCGCGGTGAAGGCCAATGAGCTGATCGACTCCGCCCTCGGCGGGGTGCTGTTCGTGGACGAGGCGTACGCCCTGTCCAACTCCGGCTACAGCAAGGGCGACGCGTACGGCGACGAGGCCCTCCAGGTGCTGCTCAAGCGCGCCGAGGACAACCGCGACCGCCTCGTGGTGATCCTGGCGGGCTACCCGGAGGGCATGGACCGCCTGCTGGCGGCCAACCCGGGGCTCGGTTCGCGCTTCACCACCCGCGTCGACTTCCCGAGCTACCGCCCGCAGGAGCTCACGGACATCGGCGAGGTCCTCGCCGCCGACAACGGCGACCGGTGGGACGAGGAGGCGCTGGAGGAACTGCTGGCGATCAGCGGCCATGTCGTCGACCAGGGCTGGATCGACGAACTCGGCAACGGGCGCTTCCTGCGCACGCTCTACGAGAAGAGTTGCGCCTACCGGGATCTGCGCCTGTCCGGCTACGCGGGCCCGCCGTCACGCGACGACTTGTCGACGTTGCGGCTGCCCGATCTGATGCAGGCGTACGGCGAGGTGCTGTCGGGCCGCGGTCCGGGGCTGTCTCCGCCGGAGCCGCTGGACTGAGGGTTCCGGGCCGGCCCGTACGGCCCGCGCACGAAGAAGGGCCCGGGCGGTCGCCCGGGCCCTTCCGCGTCAGCTCGCCAGCGCCTGGGAGGCGTGGACGCTCTCCCGCTCGGGAGCCGCGGGCTCCCGGTCGGCGTCCGTCTCCCGGTGGGCCGGGTCGCGGACCTCGCCCACCAGCATCTCCAGTACGTCCTCCAGGGCGACCAGCCCCAGCACCCGCCCGCTCGCGTCCGCGACCGCCGCCAGGTGCGACGCGGCGCGCCGCATCTGGGTCAGCGCGTCGTCCAGTGGCAGCTCGGCGCGCAGGGTGGCCATCGGCCGCCAGAGCCGCGAGGGCACCGGGCGGTCCGGGTCGTCCAGGTCGAGGACGTCCTTGACGTGCAGATAGCCGAGGTAGACACCGTCCGGCCCGGCCACCGGGTAGCGGGAGTAGCCGGTGCGGACCGTCAGCTCCTCGATCTCCGCGGAGGTGACCGTCGCATCGACCGTGACCAGTTCCTCCGGGGCCAGCAGGACGTCGGTGACCGGGCGGCTGCCCAGCTCCAGCGCGTCCTCCAGGCGTTCCTGCGCGTCGTCGTCGAGGAGTCCGGCCTGCCGGGCGTCCTCGACGAGCGCGGTCAGCTCCTCGCTGGTGAAGACCGCGTCGATCTCGTCCTTGGGCTCCACCCGGAACAGCCGCAGGATGATCCTGGCGCTCCAGCCCAGCACCGCGATGACGGGCCGGAACAGCCGGGCGAAGCCCACGAGGCCCGGGCTCAGCCAGAGCGCGGTCTTCTCGGGCGCGGCCATGGCCAGGTTCTTCGGCACCATCTCGCCGATGACCAGGTGGAGGAAGACCACCACGGCCAGGGCGATCACATACCCCGCCGGATGGACCAGGCCCTCCGGGAGGTGGACGGCCACGAAGAGCGGCTCCAGCAGATGGGCCACGGTCGGCTCGGCGACCGCGCCCAGCGTCAGGGAGCACACCGTGATGCCGAACTGGGCGGCCGCCATCATCTGCGGCAGGTTCTCCAGACCGTGCAGCACGGTTCTGGCGCGCCGGTGGGTGCCGGCGAGGGGTTCGATCTGGCTGCGCCGTACGGAGACCAGCGCGAACTCGGCACCGACGAAGAAGCCGTTGCCCAGCACCAGCAGGGCGGCGAGGAACAGTTGCAGGAAGCTCATCGGTCGCGCTCCTGCCCCGCCTGCGGCTCGTCGAACCCGACGCGCACCAGGCGAACCCTTTCGGCACGGTGGTGCGCCACTTCGCGCACCCGCAGCTCCCAGCCGGGCAGCACTGCCGTGTCACCCGGTTCCGGGATGCGTTCCAGCAGGTCGGCGACGAGACCGGCAACGGTCTCGTACGGGCCCTCGGGCGCCTCGAGTCCTATGCGCTCCAGCAGGTCCACGCGGCAGCCGCCGTCGGCGTCCCACGCGGGCCGGCCGCCCTCGGCGGGCACCTGGGCCAGCTCCGGGAGGTCCGCCGAGTCGTGCTCGTCGCGGACCTCGCCGACGAGTTCCTCGACGATGTCCTCCAGGGTCACCACGCCGGCCGTGCCGCCGTACTCGTCGACCACGACGGCGATCGGCTGCTCGCGGCGCAGCCGCTCCAGCAGCGGCTGGACGGGCAGCGTCTCCGGGACGAGCAGCGGCGCCACCGTGATGCGCCCGACCGGGGTGCGGTCGCGCTCGTGGGCCGGGACGGCGAGGGCGTCCTTCAGGCTCGCCATGCCGACGATGTCGTCCAGCCGCTCCCGGTAGACCGGGAAGCGGGACAGCCCGGTGGCCCGGGTGAGGTTGACCACGTCGGCGGCGGTGGCGGTGTCCTGGAGGGCACTGACCCGCACGCGCGGTGTCATCACGTTCTCCGTCGTGAGGTCGCCGAGCGAGATCGTGCGGACGAAGAGATCCGCGGTGTCCTGCTCGATCACCCCCGCCTGCGCGGAGTGCCGGGCGAGGGAGACCAGCTCGGTCGGGGTGCGGGCGGAGGCGAGCTCCTCCGCCGGTTCGACGCCGAGGGCGCGCACCAGGCGGTTGGCGGCCGCGTTGAGCAGTTCGATCACCGGGCGGAACGCGGCGGAGAAGACCCGCTGCGGTCCGGCCACGAAACGGGCCACCTGGAGCGGGCGGGAGACCGCCCAGTTCTTGGGCACCAGTTCGCCGACGACCATCTGGACGGCCGAGGCGAGGATCATGCCGATGACCACCGCGATGGCGGGCGCGGCCCCGGAGGGCACGCCGACCGCGGTGAGCGGCCCGGACAGCAGGTGGGCCAGCGCGGGCTCGGCGAGCATGCCCACGACCAGCGAGGTGATCGTGATGCCGAGCTGCGTGCCGGAGAGCTGGAAGGAGAGCTTGCGCAGCGACTCGACGACGCTGAGCGCCCGTCGGTCGCCCTCGGCGGCCGCGCGTTCCGCAGCCGGCCGCTCCACGGTCACCAGGCCGAATTCGGCGGCGACGAAGAAGCCGTTCGCGAGGATGAGGACAAAGGCTGCCCCGAGGAGCAGCAACGAGGTGTTCATGCCGCCGCTCCGGGATGTCGGTGCGGAGGGGCGGCGCAGGTACTACCGGACGGTCCGTCCATCGTGGCTTGGGTGTCACTCCTCGGGTCGTTGCGGGGTTCCAGAGTAATGAAGAATCGGGGCGGGGCGGCAGGTCTACTGCGCCGAGGTCCCGCCCGAGCCGTGGACCTCGGCCAGCGCGCGCAGCCCCCGCGCGTCGCGCAGGGCGCCGGCGCGGCCGATGCCGGGCTGAATGCCCATGGCCGCCAGGCTCGTTCCATCGGCCAGATCGAGGTAGACCCAGGGATCGCCGGGGCGCAGATTCACCCGGATCACCTGCGCCCATTCCAGTCGGCGCCTGGTGGTGAGATTGACCACGGTGACGCCGTCGCGGTCGGCGACGACCTTGGGACGGCTGAGCAGCACGAGCACACCGGTGACGAGCACACCGGTGAGGACCATCCAGGCGCGGTCCGAGGTGTGCCAGGGCCGGGCCCCGTCGGAGGGCAGCAGGACGGCGATCGCGACGAACGCCGCGAGCAGCCCGGCACCCAGGGTCAGCAGCACCGCGCGGGTACGCGTGGGCCGGAAGGTGACGGGCAGCTCGGGGAGGTCCGCGGACACGGCGGGGCCGGCGGCCGGGGCGCGATGGGCGGGGTTCACAGGCGGCAGGCGTGGATGCCCGTGGTCAGGATCGCCCGGGCCCCCAGGTCGTAGAGCTCGTCCATGATCCGCTGGGCGTCCTTGCTGGGGACCATGGCGCGCACGGCGACCCAGCCCTCGTGGTGCAGCGGGGAGACGGTGGGCGACTCCAGGCCGGGCGTCAGGGCGATGGCCCGCTCGACGTGCTCGACCCGGATGTCGTAGTCCATCATCACGTAGCGCCGGGCCACCAGGACGCCCTGGAGGCGCCGCAGGAACTGCTGCACCTTCGGCTCGGCCGTCGTGTCGGCCTTGCCGGTGCGGCGGATGACGACGGCCTCGGAGTCCAGGATCGGCTCGCCCACGACCTCCAGGCCCGCGTTGCGCAGCGACGTGCCGGTCTCCACGACGTCGGCGATGACCTGCGCGACACCGAGCTGGATGGCGGTCTCGACCGCGCCGTCCAGCCGGACGACGGAGGCCTCGACCGAGTGGTCGGCCAGGTGCCGCTGAACGACCGTCGGATAGGACGTGGCGATCGTCAGGCCCCCGAACTCCTTCACGTCCGTCACCGTGCCCGGCACGGTGGCGTAGCGGAAGGTGGAGCGGGCGAAGCCGAGCTGGAGGATCTCCTCGGCGTTGGCGGCCGAGTCCAGCAGCAGGTCGCGGCCCGTGATGCCGATGTCGAGGCGGCCGGAGCCGACGTACACGGCGATGTCGCGCGGGCGCAGGTAGAAGAACTCGACGTCGTTCTCGCCGTCGACGAGGACGAGTTCCTTGGTGTCCTTGCGCTGCCGGTAGCCGGCCTCATGCAGCATCGCCGACGCAGGTCCGGACAGTGAACCCTTGTTGGGGACGGCGATGCGCAGCATGAGCGAGTTCCTTTGCAGCTCGGCGTAGGGCGGGACGGAGGGACCGGAAGAACCGGAATGACGAGAAGGACGAGAAGGACGGTGAGGTCGGGGAGGGGACGCGCAGGGTGGCGCTGCTCACAGATGAGCGTATACGTCGTCCAGGGCGATGCCCCGGGCGACCATCATCACCTGCAGGTGGTACAGCAGCTGGGAGATCTCCTCCGCGGTGCGGTCGGCGCCCTCGTACTCGGCGGCCATCCACACCTCTGCGGCCTCCTCGACCACCTTCTTGCCGATCGCATGCACGCCCTTGCCGACCAGTTCGGCGGTGCGGGACGTGCTGGGGTCGCCAGTGGCGGCCTTCTGCTGGAGCTCCGCGAAGAGCTCCTCGAATGTCTTCTTGGCCATGGTGGTCCCACCCTACGCGGAACTGCCCTACCTCACCGCCACGGCTCGGACACCGAACGCAGGATCGTCGCCGTGGCGACCGCGGCGGTGACCGCCTCGTGCCCCTTGTCCTCGTTGGAACCGGGAAGTCCGGCCCGGTCCAACGCCTGTTCCTCGGTGTCGCACGTCAGCACGCCGAACCCGACGGGCACGCCGGTGTCCACCGAGACCTGGGTCAGCCCCTGGGTGACGCCCTGGCACACGTACTCGAAGTGCGGCGTGCCGCCGCGGATCACGACGCCGAGTGCGACGATCGCGTCGTAGCCGCGGTCGGCCATCGCCTTGGCGGCGACCGGCAGTTCGAAACTGCCGGGCACCCGGATCAGGGTGGGCTCGTCGATGCCCAGGTCACTGAGCGCGCGTACGGCGCCGTCGACCAGCCCGTCCATCACCTGCTCGTGCCACTGGGCCGCGATGACGGCCACACGCAGGTCGCCGCAGTTCTTCACGGACAGTTCGGGGGCGCCCTTACCGCTCACGTGCGTCTTCTCCTTGCTCGATGCTGTCGATGTACTGGTGCTGCTGGTGGTGCTGGTGGCCCGGGCCGCCGTACCGGGACCGGACTACTGGTTGTGGTAGGCGGCGCTCGGGGCCGGGTCGAGCCACGGCAGGTCGTGGCCCATGCGGTCCCGCTTGGTGCGCAGATAGCGCAGGTTGTGCTCGCCGGCGGCGATGGGCATGGCCACCCGCTCGGTGACCTTCAGGCCATGGCGCGTCAGCGCGTCGGTCTTGTCGGGGTTGTTCGTCATCAGGCGCACGGAGACCACGCCGAGGTCGGTGAGCATCTGGGCGGCGGCGCCGTAGTCGCGGGCGTCGGCGGGCAGGCCGAGCTCCAGGTTGGCGTCGAGGGTGTCGCGGCCGCGCTCCTGGAGTTCGTACGCGCGCAGCTTGGACAGCAGCCCGATCCCCCGGCCCTCGTGGCCGCGGAGGTAGACCACGACGCCGCGGCCCTCGGACGCCACTCGTTCGAGCGAGGCCTGGAGCTGCGGGCCGCAGTCACACCGCTGGGAGCCGAACACGTCGCCGGTCAGGCACTCGGAGTGGACGCGGGCCAGCACGTCCTCCCCGTCGCCGATCTCGCCCGCCACGAGCGCGATGTGCTCGATGCCGTCGGCGGAGTCGCGGTACCCGTAGGCCCGGAAGTCGCCGTAGGCGGTGGGCAGACGGGTCTCCGCCTCGCGGCGGACGGTGGGCTCGGCGGAACGGCGGTGGTCGATGAGGTCCTCGATCGAGATGATGGCAAGACCGTGCTTGCGGGCGAAGGTCATCAGGTCGGGAAGACGGGCCATGGTGCCGTCCTCGTTGGCGATCTCCACGATCGCCGCGGCGGGGCGCAGACCGGCCAGCCGGGCCAGGTCCACACCGGCCTCGGTGTGGCCGTTGCGGGTGAGCACACCGCCGGCCCGGGCGCGCAGCGGGAAGACATGGCCGGGCCGGACGAAGTCGCCGGGCGCGGTGCCGCCGGTGGCGAGCAGCCGGATGGTGGTCGCCCGGTCGGCGGCCGAGATGCCGGTGGTGACGCCGTGGGCGGCGCTGGCGTCGACGGACACGGTGAAGGCGGTCTTCATGGACTCGCTGTTGGAGGCCACCATCTGCGGCAGCTCCAGCCGGTCCAGGTCGGCCTCCTCCATCGGCACGCAGATCAGTCCGCGGCACTCGGACATCATGAAGGCGACGATCTCGGGCGTGGCCTTCTCGGCCGCGATGACGAGGTCGCCCTCGTTCTCGCGGTCCTCGTCGTCGACGACGACGACCGGGCGGCCGGCCGCGATGTCGGCGATGGCGCGCTCGACGGTGTCCAGGACGATCGGCTCGTCCTTCACCTCGTACAGGCTGTGCAGTGCGGTGCTCATGCTGCTGCCGCTCCTTCCAGGGCAGGCGCCTTGGGGCGCGGGACGCGGGTCTGCTGCCACCAGGCGTGCATGCCGGCGATCACCAGGACGAAGTAGAGGACGTAGACGAAGGCGGAGAACTTCAGGCCGCTGTTCCAGGCCAGCGGGACGCCGACGACGTCGACGGCGAGCCAGGCGAACCAGAACTCCACCCAGCCGCGGGCCATGGCGACCATCGCGGCGACGGTGCCGACGAAGATGTATGCGTCGGGCCAGGGGTTCCAGGACAGCGACGGGTAGAGGGTGAACAGCCCCACGACCGCGAGGAGGCCGGCGACGGTTCCGCCGGCGAGCAGGCCCCGCTCCCGCCACGTGGCGAAGCGGATCGCGATCCCTCCGGAGCCGCGGGCGCCGCGGCGCCACTGGACCCAGCCCCACACGGCGACACCGATCACCAGCAGCTGCTTGCCGACGCCGCCGGTGAGGTGCGCGGACCAGTTGGCCGCCACCAGGACGACGCCGGACAGCAGTTGGACGGGCCAGGCCCACACCGACCGCCGCCAGCCGAACGCGAGCCCGGCCAGGCCGAGGCTGTTGCCCACCACGTCGGTCCACAGGAAGTCCTGGCCGAACGCGGAGAAGGCGGACCCGTTCAGGGCGTCGAGGGCACTCACCGCTCCGCCGCCCTCGGTGTCGTGGCACGGTCCCCGTACAGCCGCTCGACGTACTTGGCGATGACGTCGACCTCGAGGTTCACCGGGTCGCCGGGCTGCTTGAAGCCCAGCGTGGTCAGGCCGAGGGTGGTGGGGATCAGGCTGACGGTGAAGGAGTCGGGGCCGGCCTCGACGACGGTCAGGCTGATGCCGTCGACCGTGATGGAGCCCTTCTCGACCACGTAGCGGGACAGCTCCTGCGGCAGCGAGATCCGGACGATCTCCCAGTGCTCCGCGGGGACGCGCTCGACGATCGCGCCGGTGCCGTCCACGTGGCCCTGGACGAGGTGGCCGCCGAGGCGGCCGCCGAGGGCCATGGGGCGTTCCAGGTTGACCTTGCCGCCGGCGCGCAGCGCGCCGAGGCTGGACCGCTTGAGCGTCTCGGCCATCACGTCCGCGGTGAACTCGCCCTCGCCGGTCTCGACGACGGTGAGGCACACGCCGTTGACCGCGATCGAGTCGCCGTGCTTGGCGCCTTCGGTGACGAGCGGGCCGCGCAGACGGAAACGGGAGGCGTCGCCCAGGTCCTCGACGGCGACGACGTCGCCCAGCTCTTCGACGATTCCGGTGAACACTCAGTTCTCCTCAATTCGGCTCGGGTATGCGGTAATACGCAGGTCGGGGCCGATGTGTTCGGTCGCGGCGACGTCGAGCCGCAACGCCTGCGAGATGGTCGTGATTCCCGCGTCGCCGAGAGCGGCCGCTCCGGCGCCGAGCAGGACGGGGGCGAGGTAGCCGACGACCTTGTCGACGGCCCCCGCGGCGACGAACGCGCCGGCCATCGTGGGCCCGCCCTCGAGGAGTACGGAGCGGACGCCGCGGCCGTGGAGCTCGCCGAGCAGCGCGTGCACGGCGATCCCGTTGCCGGTGCGCGGGAGCCGCGCGATGTCGACGCCGGGCAGGTGCTCGGTGTCGGCGTCCTCGGCGACGGCGATCAGGGTGGGGGCGGCGTCGTCCAGGACGCGGGCGCCGGGCCGGATCTTGGCGTTGGTGTCGACCACGACGCGCAGCGGCTGGGTGAAGGAGCCCGTGAGACCGCGTACGGCCAGATGGGGGTCGTCGGCGCGCAGGGTGCCGGAACCGACGACGACGGCGTCGGACTCGGCGCGCAGCCGGTGGACGTCGGCGCGGGAGGCCGCGGAGCTGATCCAGCGGCTCGTGCCGTCGGCGGCCGCGATCCGGCCGTCGAGGGTGCTCGCGTACTTCCACACCACGAAGGGGCGCCGTTCACGGGTGGCGGTGAGCCAGACCTCGTTGCCGCGGGCGGCCTCGGCGGCCAGCAGGCCGCTCTCCACGTCGACCCCGGCGGCGCGCAGGGTGGCGCCGCCGCCGGTGGCCGCGGGGGTGGGGTCGCCGACGGCGTAGACGACACGGGAGACCCCGGCGGCGATCAGCGCCTGCGCGCAGGGGCCGGTGCGGCCGGTGTGGTTGCACGGTTCCAGGGTGACGACGGCGGTGCCGCCGCGGGCGGCGTCCCCGGCGGCGCGGAGTGCGTGGACCTCCGCGTGCGGGCCTCCGGCCTGCTGGTGCCAGCCCTCTCCCACCACCTGTCCGCGGGCGTCGAGAATCACGGCGCCGACGACGGGGTTGGGGCTGGTGGAGCCCAGTCCGCGGGCGGCGAGCTCTACGGCCCGGCGCATCGCGTCGGCTTCACCTGGTGTGGCCACCGGGTCCTCCTGCCTCTTCGGGCACGGACTCCGGGGCTGCGCGGGAAACGGAACGGGGATACGGATCCGGGGGACGCCGGGTCGGAGGGGTGGCCGCGCAGGTCCGTGTCGTCGTATCCGGGGACACGCACTCGCGCTGCCGCCGACGGCGGCGTACCGGTTCCTGCCCGCCGCGCACTGCCTCCCATCCGGACTTTAACCGTCGGTCCAGGAATCTCACCTGGTCAACCGGCCGCTGGATGCGGACGGGTCGCGGACTGTAACCGCCGGTTCGGAGTTTCACCGACCCCGGAGTGCGCTGAACGTCACTGGTACTGCACTCAGTCTGCCACGGACGATCGATGCATATGCAATGGCTTGCTGTGGGGTCTCTCACACACCGGTGGCCCGCACCCATTGACGCCACTGGTCTAGTCCTCTTAGTCTGCCGCCAACGCCCTTGCCGGGCAGCCCCCTTCGGAGGTCCGCGGTGCCCCACGCACCCGCGCCGCCACGGCCCGGCACCAGGACGGACCCGACCGCAGACGCCGACTCCGCCCCGACCGCGGGCTCCCGCGGACCGCCGACACATCCCCCCACACACGCCCGGCGGCGGAAGGGCGTCTCCCCCGCCGTCGGGCCGGACGTCACACGTCCGGACTGAACAGCGCGTCCTGCGCGGCGTCCCGCGCCGACAGCAGGGCGCCGCGGAGCACGGCACTGCCCGTGACCGTCCCCGCCCGCACCTCGGTCGGCAGCGGGGACATGCGCGCGAGCCGCTCGGCGACCCGGGCGGCCAGGTCCCCGGCCCCGGCCCGGCCCACCTCGCCGCCCAGGACGACGCATCCCGGGTCGAGCACCGCGCAGACCGCCGCGACGCCTATGGCCACCCGGTCCGCCAGGGCGTCCAGGAACAGCTCGCCCCGCTTGCCGCCCGTCCGCGCCCCGGCGACCACCGCCTCCGCCGCCGGCGCGTCGTCCTCCTCCCCCGGCACCGGAAGCCCGTGCGCGCGGGCCAGCGCGCATACGGCCGCGCTCCCGGCCAGCGAGTGGAAGCCGCCCCCGCACCCGCTCGCCGTGGGCAGCTCGAACGTCCCGGGAACCGGCAGGAAGCCGATCTCCCCCGTGCCGCCTGAGGCACCGCGGCGCAGCACACCGCCCAGCACCACCGCGGCGCCGACACCGTGGCCGAGCCACAGCAGCACGAACGTCTCGCGGTCGCGGACCGAACCGAGCCGCTGCTCGGCGACGGCGGCGAGGTTGACCTCGTTCTCCAGCAGCACCGGCGCGTCGATCCGCCGGCGCAATTCGGCCACCAGGGCGGAGTGCCAGGCCGGCAGCTGGCCGGTGGCGCGCAGCTCACCGGTGGCCGGGTCGACCAGGCCCGGCGCGCCGACGGCGATCGTGTGCAGCGCCGTGGCGCCCGCGCGCCGCGCGGTGCGCTCCAGCAGGGCGACCGAGCGGGTGACCGTCCGCCGCGGGTCGCCGAGCGGGTCGACGGGCAGCACGGCGCTGCCGATCGTGACGCCCAGCAGGTCGGCGACCTCGATGGCGACGCTGTGCGTGCGCACGTCGAACGCGGCCAGATGGGCCCGGTCGGCGACGATGCCGTACAACCGCGCGTTGGGGCCGCGCCGGTCGGCGCCCGTCTCCCCGACGACCGCCACCAGGCCCGCCTCCTGCAGCCGCTCGACGAGGTCGGCGACGCTCGGCCGGGACAGCCCCGTCAGCTCCTTGAGCTGGGACGCGGTCAACGGGCCCTGACCCTGGAGCAGTTCGAGTGCCAGCCGGTCGTTGATCGCACGGGCCGTACGGGGGGACGCGGTACGGCCGACGAGCGGGCGGAGGGCACTCATGACGGGGATCCTTCCAGAAGCCCCGGCCCGAGGGCCGGGAACGGCTGCATTCCGGCTATCTTTCAGGAAGCCTGCCTGTTAATTTACAGAAGCGGGACCACGGGGCGGGACACTGGGAGGGATCACCATGGCGACGACCACGACGAGGAAGACCGAGCCGCGGCTGCGACGGGCCCATCTGGCCGTCGCCGCGATCTTCGCCGTGCACGGCTCCGTCAGCGGCAGCTTCGCCACCCGCATCCCCTGGATCCAGGAGCACGCGGGCCTCAGCGCCGGACAGCTCGGCTTCGCCCTCGTCTTCGCCGCCGTAGGCGCCTCCGCCGCCATGCCGCTCGCCGCGCGCATCGCCCACGTGCTCGGCATGCGCGCCGCGCTGCGCGTCCTGATCGGCCTGTGGTGCGCCTCGCTGGCGCTGCCCGCCCTCTCCCCCGGACTGCCCTGGCTGTGCGGGGCGATGCTGGTCTACGGCGCCTCGGCGGGCATGGCGGACGTCGTCATGAACGCCCAGGGCGTCGAGGTCGAGGAACGCCTCGGCCGGTCGATCATGTCCGGGCTGCACGGCATGTGGAGCGCGGGCGCGCTGATCGGCTCCCTCGTCGGCGTCGTCGCCGCCCACGCCGGACTCGACGCGCGCGTCCACCTCGCGACCGTCGCCGCCGTACTCGTCGCGACCGGGCTGCTGGTCTGCGGCGGCGTCCTGGACCTGCGGCCCGCCCAGCACGACGAGGCCCCCGCCCGCTTCGCGCTGCCGCCGCGCTCCGCCCTCGTCATCGGCGCGATCGGCTTCTGCGCCGTCTTCGCGGAGGGCGCCAGCATGGACTGGAGCGCGGTCTACCTCCGTGACATCACCGCGGCCTCCCCCGGCGTCGCCGCCGCCTCCTACACCGCCTTCGCCTGCACCATGGCCGTCTCCCGCCTCCTCGGCGACCTCGTCGTACGCCGCTTCGGGCCGGTCCGCACGGTCCGCGTCGGCGGCGTCCTCGCCACCGCGGGCGGCGTCCTCGTGGCCACCGCCGCCAACCAGATCGCGGCCATCGCCGGCTTCGCCCTCCTCGGCGTCGGCATAGCCGTTGTCGTACCGCTGTGCTTCGCCGCGGCCGGCCGCAGCGGGCCCAACCCCAGCCAGGCCATCGCGGGCGTCGCCACCGTCACCTACACCTCCGGCCTCGTCGCGCCCGCCGCCATCGGCTCCATCGCGCAGGCCAGCTCCCTCCAGGCCTCCTTCGGCCTGGTCACCCTGCTGGCCGCCGGGCTCACCCTCGGCGCGGGCGTCCTGCGCGCCGCCGGCACGTCGGCAGCCCAACCCGCCGACAAACCCGTCGCCGTGGCCGCGCCCCATGTCTAGCCTGCACGACATGCGGATCTTCCTGGAGACGGAGCGGCTGCGCCTACGGCACTTCACCGACAGCGACACCGACGCCGACCACCTCATCGGCCTCGACAGCGACCCCGAGGTCATGCGCTACCTCGGCAGCCCCACCCCCGCCGACGTCATCCGCCACGACGTCCTCCCGCGCTTCGCGCGCTCCCAGGTGTGGGCCGCCGAGGAGCGGACCACCGGGCAGTTCATCGGCTGGTTCGCCCTCACCCCGCGCGACGGCGGCCCCGCCGACGACCTCGAACTCGGCTACCGGCTGCGGCGCGCCGCGTGGGGCCGCGGCTACGGCACGGAGGGTGCCCGCGCGCTGGTGGCCAAGGCCTTCACGGACCTGGGGGCGCGGCGCGTGTACGCGGAGACGATGTTCGTCAACGCGCGGTCGCGGCGCGTGATGGAGAACGCGGGGCTGTCCTTTGTGCGGGTCTTTCACGAGCAGTGGGAGGTGCCCTTGGCGGGCGCGGAACACGGGGAGGTCGAGTACGCCCTCCTCCGCACGGACTGGCCCTCCCCGTAGGGCGTTTCCCCCGGGTTTTTCCCCCGCCCTCCCGCCCGTGTGCCCTGTGAAGTCAGGGCGCCCCGACGCAAGTTATTGGGGGGCCGGGTGCGGGCCCTCCGGGGCTGCCATTCTGGACAGCACATTTAGGTGCCTCAGGCGCTCTCCGCTGCCTGCCCCGGGTTGTGCACCCAAATATGCTCCAGTGTCCAGAACGCCACCCTCCCCCAGCTACCGCTGGGAGGTGCCCCCACCTCCCCCGCCCCCTCCGTCTCGCCATGCGCCTGATCCGCGGAGGGTGGTCTGAAGCGGCACCGTGCTCGGGCACCCGTAGGCGCCGCGCCGTCCAAGTACGCAGCCGTCACCGCCTACAGCACCCCCACCGGCCGTAAGTCGCCCCAACGACCCCGGGAGGGGGTGCGCCGGGGTCCGCCCGCAGGCGACGAGCGGCGACCGCAGTACACGAATTGCAGGCGTAAACCGCGAGCGCCGAGGACGGATCCCGGAGCGGCGCCGACCCCACAACGCACGCAGCGCAGGGCCCGCACTTACCGCGCCGGGCACTCGGGAGGGCGGGTGGGGAAAAAACCCAGGCAGAAGCCTCACGCAGCCAGGTCAGCCGACCGCCAGGTCTTGCAGGCCCACGACCTTCAGCAACCGCAACCGCTCGTACGACTCCGTCCCCACCCCCGCACTGTGCACAATGAGCCGCTGCCCCCCTTCCGCACTGACCAGCACCTCGCAGTCGAGTTCGAGCATCCCCACGACCGGGTGCCGGAACCGCTTGGTCGCGAAGCGCCGGACCGCGACCTCGTGCGTGGCCCACAGGGCGGCGAACTCCGGGCTCGCGGCACGGAGTTCCGCGACGAGGGCGGCCGCGGCCGCATCGTGGGGGCGGGCGGCGAGGACGGCGCGCAGATGCGCGACGTGGGCGCGTCCGAGGTCGTGGTGGTCCTCGGGCGGGAAGAGTTCGCGCGCCGCGAGGTCGGTGAACCAGCGGCGGACGAGGTTGCGCTCGGCGGGCGGCCGGGCCGAGACGTCGCCGACGAGGGCGGCGGCCATGGCGTTCTGGGCAAGCACGTCGCCGAGGTCGCCGACGACTTGCGCGGGCGTGTCGTGGAGACGGTCCAGGACGAGCAGGAGCCCGGGCCGTACGTGGGTGGAGCGGTGTGCGTCGCGGGGCGGTTCCTCGCCGCCGAGGTGGAAGAGGTGGTCGCGTTCGTCGTCGGAGAGCCGCAGGGCCCGGGCGAGGGCGCCGAGGATCTGCCGGGAGGGCCGGGGGCCGCGGGCCTGTTCCAGCCGCGTGTAGTAGTCGGGGGACATGCCGGCCAGCTGCGCGACCTCCTCACGGCGCAGTCCCGACGTGCGCCGCCGGGCGCCGGCCGACAGGCCCACGTCGGAGGGGGCCAGGCGGGCGCGGCGGCGGCGCAGGAAGTCGGCGAGTCCTGCGCGGTCGAGGACGGGGCTGAGGTCGGGGTGCGGGTCCACGGTTCCAGGATCGCCCCGGGGCGCGGCCGTATCCAGGGCGTGCCGGTCCCGGGATCAGGAGGTCTCTCCCCTGCCGCACCGGACCGCTGGAGGCTGGGCCCGTCGCGAGAGGAGACATCGATGCTGACATTGGTGACGGGCGCCACGGGACGGGTGGGCAGCCGTCTGGTGCCGAGGCTGCTGCAGTGGCGGCGCCCGGGGGACGAGGTGCGGGTGCTGGTGCGGGACGCGGAGCGCGGCGCACCGTTCGCCCGGCGGGGAGCGCAGGTGGTGACGGGCGATCTGCGGGACGAGGAGGACGTGCGGAAGGCGCTCGCGGGGGCGGACGCCGTGCTGCATCTTGCCGCGGTGTTCCGCGGCGATGCGGGGGACGGGGCGTGGGCGGTCAACCGGGAGGCGACCTTGGCGCTGGCCCGGCTGGCGGCCGGGGCCGGGGCGGCACGCTTCGTGCAGGCAGGCACGAACCTGGTGTACGGACCGGGCCGGGGCCGGCCGTCGCTCGAGGACGACGAGCCGCTGCCGGGCGGCCCGTTGTGGGGCCCGTACCCGGAGTCGAAGGCGGAGGCCGAGCGGGGCCTGCTGGACCTGCACCGCACGGCGGGCCTGGACGTGCGCATCGGGCGCCTGGCGTTCGTGTACGGCGACGGCGACCCGCATCTGGCGGAGTCGCTGCGGTGGGCGGGCGGCTGGGCCGCGCACCAGCGGCTGCACATGGTGCACCACGCCGACGCGGCGCAGGGTTTCCTGCGGCTGCTGCGCACGCCGGGCATCGGCGGCCGGGTGTACAACATCGCCGACGACGCCCCGGTGACGGCGGTGGAGCTGCACTGGCTCGGTGGTGCGGAGGCACCGCCCGGCATGGCGGAGCGGGCCCTGCCCGACCCGTGGGCCGGGGTGGTGTCGACGGTGCGCGCCCGCGACGAACTGGGGTTCCGCCCGCAGTATCCGTCGGTGTGGACGGCGCGCGACGCGGGCGTGCTCTGACTCACCCGATCCGGGGACGCCGCGGCCGCCGCTCCCCGCGGGCCGCGCGACCTGCTGCGACGCTGGGCGCATGACGACGGCACGGCGGGCCGCGCCCGCGGGCGTGGATCAGGTGGTGGCGCGGATGCGGGCGCTGGGCGCGTCGCTGCCGCCGGGTGACGGCGTGGCGGTGTTCAACCGCGTCTATCTGTCGGTCACCGAGGAGCTGGTCCGGCGGCTGGCCGCGGGCGCGTTCGGCGACCCGCCGGCCGCCGCCGAGCTGGGCGGCCGTTTCGCCGACCGGTACCTGAGGGCGGTCGAGGGCGGCCTGGACGGGCGTGCGGTACCGGCCTGCTGGCGGCCGTTGCTCCTGCTGCGCGGGCACCCAGGCGTGCGCCCGGTGCAGTTCGCGCTCGCGGGCATCAACGCCCATGTGGGGCACGATCTCGCGCTGTCGGTGGTGGACACCTGCGTGGCGCTGGCGTGCGAGCCCGCATCGCTGGAGGCGGATTTCGACCGGGTCGGGGAGTTGCTGACGGCGGTCGAGGAGCGGGTGCGCGAGGAGCTGATGCCGGGCCCCGACCTGCTGGACCTGGCCGATCCGCTGACCCATCTGGCGGGTTCGTGGAGCCTGGAGCGCGCGCGGGACGCGGCGTGGGCCGCGTCCCGCGTGCTGTGGTCGCTGCGCGGACTGCCGGAGGTGTACGAGGAGTTCACCGAGAAGCTCGACGCGGGTGCCGGGCTGGTCGGCCGCTTCCTGCTGACCCCGCTGGGCCGCTGAGCGGTGGCGGCTCAGTCCTCGTCGAGCGCGACCGGCGCGATCTCGTCGTAGCGGTCGCCGGGGCCCGGGTTGGTCTCGTCGGTGGCACCGCCGAGCTGGTGCATGACGCCCCACACCGCGTTGAGCGCGGTCTGCACGGCGCCCTCGGCCCAGCCGGCCGTCCAGGAGATGTCGTCGCCGGCGAGGAAGATGCCGCGCTTGTCCTCGGGCAGGGTGTCCTGCATGAAGTGGGTGAACAGGCGCCGCTGGTACCGGTAGTGGCCGGGCAGGTTGGCCTTGAACGCGCCCATGAAGTAGGGCTCGTTCTCCCAGGAGACGGTCACCGGGTTGCCGATGACATGCCGGCGGATGTCGACCTTGGGGTAGATCTCGCGGAGCGACTTGAGCATGACCTCCATGCGCTCGGAGGCGCTCAGCGGCAGCCACTTGAGGCTGTCGTCGCACCAGGTGTACGACAGGCAGATCACGGCCGGCTGGTCGGGGCCGTTGTCGAGCAGGTAGGTGCCGCGGGTCATCCGGTCGGTGAGCGTCATGCTCATCACGTCCCGGCCGGTGTCCTCGTCCTTGTCGAGCCAGAACGGCCGGTCGACGGGGACGAAGAGCTTGCTGGACTCCATGTAGTGCGTGCGCTCGATCGCCGTCCAGTGGTCGATCGGGAAGAGCGAGTCGTCGCAGTCGATCTTGCTGAGCAGCATCCAGCTCTGCGCGGTGAAGATCGCCGCCTGGTAGGTGCGGATGGTGCCGTCGGCGTCGGTGACCGTGATGCGGTTGCCCGCGGTGCGGTGCAGGCGGGTGACGGCCGGGCGCGGGGCGCCGCCGTGCAGCGACTTCAGCGAGGTGCCGTACGGCCAGTGCACGATCTTCTCGGGCTCGCGCTCCCACAGCCGCACCGGGAGCTGCTGGCTGCCGCCGACGATGCCGCGGTGGTGGTCGTCGGCCTCGGTGTAGACGACGCGCAGGATCTCCAGGATGGAGTTGGGGAAGTCGGTGTCCCAGCCGCCCGTCCCGAAGCCGACCTGGCCGAAGATCTCGCGGTGGCGGAAGGACTTGAAGGCCTCGGAGTCGCAGAGGAAGCCGTAGAAGGTCTGGTTGTCGAGCTTCTCGACCAGCTTCGACCAGATCTCGCGGATGCGCGGGACGTCGCGCTCGCGCATGGCGCGGTTCATGTCGGTGAAGTCCGCGCCCTCCTCCAGGCAGGCGTTCCAGGCGTGCGCGACGTCGCGGTAGACCTGCGGCAGGTCGTCGATGGTCTTGGCGTAGTGGGACTCGCCCTTGAGGTCGACGACGGTCGACGGGGTCGCGGGCGCCAGCGGGTTGGGGAACGGCTGGGTCTCCAGGCCGACCAGGTCGATGTAGTGCTGGAGCGCCGTGGAGGACGGCGGGAAGCGCATCGCGCCCATCTCCGCGGTCAGGCTCTCGTCGCAGCCCTCGAAGCCGACGGTGCGCAGCCGGCCGCCGATCGTGTCGGCCTCGTAGACGACGGGCCTGAGGCCCATCTTCATCAGCTCGTACGCCGCCACGATGCCGGACAGGCCGCCGCCGATGACCGCGACCTCGGTGCCGTGGGCGGTCGCGGGTATGGAGCCGAGGCCGGCCGGGTCCGCCAGGAAGTCGTCGTACGCGAAGGGGAAGTCGGGGCCGAACATGGTGATGGGCGGGGCCGAGGGCACCTCGGGGTGCTGCTCGTCGTGGACCGCGGTGGGCACCGTGGACGTCATGGGGTGACTCTCCTGGCAGTGGAACGGGGTGGGGCCGTGATGAGGGGGTGGGGTGGGGGTTCAGCCCAGCGAGCGGTACAGCTCGGGGCGGCGGTCGGCGAGGTAGGGCGTCTCCTCGCGGGCGGCGCGCAGGACGGCGGGGTCGGCGTCGGCGACGACCAGTTCCTCCCCGGACCCGGCCCGGGCGCGGACCACGCCGTCGGGGCCGGCGAGACAGCTGAGCCCGGCGAAGTCGAACTTTCCCTCGAGGCCGCAGCGGTTGGTGTAGGCCACGTGCAGCTGGCTCTCCCAGGCGCGGGCCGGCACGAGGGTCTGCGCGACGAACTCGTACGGCCGCATGAGGGCGGTCGGCACGGTGAGCAGCTCGGTGCCGGCCAGGGCGTGGGCCCGCACGTTCTCCGGGAACTCGACGTCGTAGCAGATCAGGATGCCGATGCGGGTGCCGTCGAGCTCGGCCTGGACGACGGCCCGGTCGCCGGGGGTGAACCAGGCGCGCTCGCCGTCGCCGAAGAGATGCGTCTTGCGGTAGTTGGCCAGGCGCTCGCCGTCCGGGCCGATCAGCTGGGCGGCGTTGAAGACGTCGTCGCCGTCGCGCTCGGGGTAGCCGTAGACGATGCCGAGGCCGTGCTCGGTGGCGATGCGGGCGACGCGCCCGGCCGTGGGACCGTCGGCGGCCTCGGCAAGGGACGGGATCGCCCTGCCGACGGCATAGCCGGTCGTGAACATCTCGGAGGTGACGAGCAGCCGGGCCCCCGCGGCGGCGGCCCGGCGTGCGGCCGCGTCGAGCGCGGCCATGCTGTCGTCGACGGACGAGGGGACGCCGCTCGGGCCTTGGTACAGAGCGGTGCGCAGCGGCGCCATGGAGCCTCTTTCGCCTGGTGGGGTACCGGTTCGGGGTCTGACTCGACCGTACGATCACGCCCACCGCGGCGACAAGACGCGTCCATTGCGCATCGACCGCCGATTCGTTGCGCGATCGGCGCCCTCACCGGCGATTCGTTGCGTGCGGCCGGCGGCCTAGGCCGGCGAGCCCGCGGTGTAGCGCCGCAGCAGGGGCGAGAGCACCAGGACCGACTTGGTGCGCTCCACGAAGGGCTCGCCCGCGATCCGCTCCAGGACGCGTTCGAAGTGGCGCACGTCGGAGGCGTAGATCTGGACGACGGCGTCCGCCTCACCGGTGACGGTGGAGGCGGAGGCCACCTCCGGGTAGCGCGACAGGCCGCGCCGGATGTCCTCCGGCGAGGTGTTGTGGCGGCAGTAGAGCTCGACGAAGGCCTCGGTCTCCCAGCCCAGCGCCGCGGGCTCGACGCGGACGGTGAACCCGGTGATGGCGCCCTCGGCCCGCAGGCGGTCCACCCGGCGTTTGACGGCCGGGGCGGAGAGGCCGACCACGGTGCCGATGTCGGCGTACGAGCGGCGGGCGTCCTCGGCGAGGGCGTGGACGATGCGTTCGTCGAGTTCGTTCAGGCGCACGGGGGGTGGGTCACTTCTCTTCGCGGGCGAGCCGGCCACGGCGCGTGCCGTACCGGGGACAGCCTACGAGCCCGGCCGCCGTCCCCCGCCGCGGAGCGCCCGGGGCGGGGAGCGGCGTCCCCCGGACCGCTCCCCCCGCGCGCCGCCGGCGGACCCGGTCACTGCCAGCTGGCGTGCAGCGGCTTGCCCTCGGCGTAGCCGGCCGCGCTCTGGATGCCGACGACGGCCTTCTCGGCGAACTCGGCGAGGCTGGCGGCGCCCGCGTAGGTGCAGGAGCTGCGGACGCCCGCGATGATCGAGTCGATCAGGTCCTCGACACCCGGCCGGGCGGGGTCCAGGAACATCCGCGAGGTCGAGATGCCCTCCTCGAACAGGGCCTTGCGGGCCCTGTCGTACGCGGAGTCCTCGCTGGTGCGGTTGGCCACGGCGCGGGCGGAGGCCATGCCGAAGCTCTCCTTGTAGACACGCCCGTCGGCGGTCTGCTGGAGGTCGCCGGGCGACTCGTACGTGCCCGCGAACCAGGAGCCGACCATGACGTTGGACGCACCGGCGGCCAGCGCCATCGCCACGTCGCGCGGGTGCCGCACCCCGCCGTCGGCCCAGACGTGCTTGCCGTGCTTCGCGGCCTCGGCGGCGCACTCCAGCACCGCGGAGAACTGCGGGCGCCCGACGCCGGTCATCATGCGCGTGGTGCACATGGCGCCGGGACCCACACCGACCTTGACGATGTCGGCGCCGGCCTCGATCAGGTCGCGCACGCCCTCGGCGGAGACCACGTTGCCGGCCACGACCGGCACCCGCGGGTCGAGTGCCCGGACGGCCCGTACGGCCTGGATCATCGACTCCTGGTGGCCGTGCGCGGTGTCCACGACGAGGGTGTCGACACCCGCGTCGAGCAGCAGCTTGGCCTTGCCCGCCACGTCGCCGTTGATGCCGACCGCCGCGGCGATGCGCAGTCTGCCCTGCGCGTCGGTGGCGGGGGTGTACAGGGTGGCGCGCAGGGCGCCCTTGCGGGTGATGATCCCGGCGAGCCTGCCGTCCGCACCGACGGCGGGGGCCAGCTTGCGGTTGGCCTCCTCCAGCCGGTTGAAGGCCTCGCGCGGGTCGATGTCCGCGGGGAGCAGCAGGAGGTCCTTGGACATGACCACGGACACCTGGGTGAAGCGGTCGACGCCGGTCAGGTCGTGCTCGGTGACGACGCCGACCGGGCGGCCGTCCTCCACGACGACGGCGGCACCGTGCGCGCGCTTGGGCAGCAGGGCCAGCGCGTCGGCGACGGTGGCGTGCCGTCCGAGGGAGATGGCCGTGTCCAGCACGAGGTGGCGCTGCTTGACCCAGCCGATCACCTCGGTGACCACGTCGATCGGAATGTCCTGCGGGATGACGACGAGGCCTCCCCGGCGGGCGACGGTCTCGGCCATCCGCCGGCCGGCGATGGCGGTCATGTTGGCGACCACCAGGGGGATGGTGGTGCCGGTGCCGTCCGGGGCGGAGAGGTCGACACCCTGGCGGGATCCCACCGCGGAACGGCTGGGGACCATGAACACGTCGTCGTACGTCAGGTCGTACGGAGGCTTTACATCATTGAGGAAACGCACGTACTTGATTTTTGCACGACGGGGGCGGCCTCGGCCACGGACGAAAGTCCGGTGCTCAGGAGGGCCCTTTGGAGTTTCCTCCAAGAACTCCCCCGGGCTCAGCGTGTTCCGTCGTGCCATTCCCCACTCGCCGGGGGCGGGAGTTCCTGCTCCGCCCACACGAGCTTGCCCTCGGGCGTCAGCCGGATCCCCCAGCGCCGCCCCAGCCGGGCCACGAGACAGAGCCCGCAGCCGCCCTCGTCGGTGACGCCGGCACGGCGGGTGCGCGGGAGGTTGTTGTCGCGGTCGGCGACCTCCACGACCAGGACCTGGTGGCGGATCAGGCGCAGCCGGACCGGCCCGGGCGTGTGGACCACCGCGTTGGTGACCAATTCGCTGACGATCATCTGCGTGGTCTCCGCCATGCCCTCCAGGCCCCATGCGGCCAGTTGCCGCGAGGCCAGTGAGCGGGCCGCGCCGACCGCGGCCGGATCCGAGGGCAGCTCCCAGCAGGCCAGGTCCTCCGGGCTGAGCGCGCGGGTACGGGCCAGCAGGAGCGTGACGTCGTCGCGGGGCGCCGTGCCCGCCCGGAGGGTGCCCATCACCTCGGCGCACAGGTCGTCCAGCGGGAGGCCGGGGCGGGCGAGCGCCGCGGCCATCCGGTCCATCCCCACGTCGATGTCCTGGCGGCGGTCCTCGACGAGCCCGTCGGTGTACAGCGCGATCACGCTGCCCTCGGGCAGTTCCAGCTCGGCGGCCTCGTACGGCAGCACCCCGAGCCCGAGCGGTGTGCCGTCGGGCAGGTCGGGGAAGTCCACGTGCCCGTCGGGCAGGAGGACGGCGGGCGGCGGATGGCCGGCCCGCGCCATGACGCAGTGCCGGGTGGCGGGGTCGTAGACCGCGTAGAGGCAGGTGGCGAGGGCGCAGGTCTCGTCCGCGTGGCCGCCGGTCTCCTCGTCGGCGAGCCGGCCCACGACCTCGTCGAGGTGGGCGAGCAGTTCGTCGGGGGCCAGGTCCATGTCGGCGAGCGTGTGCACCGCGGTCCTGAGCCGGCCCATGGTGGCGGCGGCGTTGATGCCGTGGCCGGCCACGTCGCCGACGACCAGGGCGACCCGCGCGCCGGGCAGCGGGATCACGTCGTACCAGTCGCCGCCGACGCCGTCCTCGATGTCGGCGGGGAGGTAGCGCGAGACCGCGTCCACGGCCGCGCCGCCGGACACCGCGCGCGGCAGCAGGCTGCGCTGCAGGGCGAGGGCGGTGGCGCGCTCGCGTGCGTACCGCCTGGCGTTGTCGAGGCTGAGCGCCGCGCGGGCGACGATCTGCTCGGCGAGCAGCATGTCCTCCTCCTCGAAGGGGGCGGGATTGACGGTGCGCACGAAGGCGGCGACACCCAGCACGATGCCGCGGGCCTGCACCGGCACCACCATCACCGAGTGCATGCCGTGCTCGCGGATCGCCCGGGCCGGCACGGGGTGCCCCGCGGGCCAGCCGTCCGGGCGGTAGCCGAGGACCGGTTCGAAGAAGGGGCGCCGCGAGGCCAGCACCTCGGTGAACGGCGAGGTCTCCGGGACGGTCACCACCTCGCCGGGGCGCCGGCGTGCCTCCGGCGCACCCGCGCGGACCGAGGCGAGTCCGGCCCGGCGGAGGACGGGTCCCCCGCCGCCCCCGGCGAACGTCCGGTACGGGGGCTCCTCGCCGAGATGGACCGCCTCCACCAGGTCGACGGCCGCGTAGTCGGCGAGGAACGGCACCGTGAAGTCGGCCAGTTCCTGCCCGGTGCGCATGGTGTCGAGTGTGGTGCCGACGCGGGTGCCGGCCTCGCTGAGCAGAGCCAGGCGCTCACCGGACGAGCGCCGGCCGCCGGCCTCCAGGACCAGGGAGCACACGCCGCGCACCGATCCGTCCGGGTCGTCGAGCCGGAAGAAGGAGACGGAGTACGCGGGCGCGAGGCCGGCACGCCCGGAGGCGGCGTGCCGGTACTCGCGGCTGAGTGCCGGGGTTCCGGTGCGCAGCACTTTCGCCATCACGGCCTCCAGGGCGCAGCTGTCGCCCCGCAGGGCCTCGGACGGCCGGCGCCCCAGCCGGCGGTCACCGGGGATGCCGTCCTGGTGTTCCAGGGTCGCGTTGGCCCAGGTGCACCGCAGATCGGTGCCCCACAGGGCCAGACCCACGGGTGAGCGGGTGAGGAGTGCTTCCAGAGCCGGCCCGCTGCCGGCCGCCGCGGATTGCACGATGCCCTCCGGACTGGTGAGTAGGGATGTGGTCACGGCTGCCTCCTTCAGGGGCGCGCCCACACCGGCCGTGCCTGCAGCCGTCAGGCCGTGAGCAGTTCGGCCGCGCGTTCGGCGATGGCGCAGACGGTCGCGTTGGTGTTGGCCGACGGGATGGACGGGATGACGGAGGCGTCGGCCACCCGCAGCCCTTCGATGCCGCGCAACCGCAGGTCGTCGCGGACGACCGCCCCGGGTCCCTCCCCCATCCGGCAGGTGCCGACGGGGTGCGCGTACGAGGCGGCGGTCCGCCGGACGTACTCCCGCAGCCCCCGGTCGTCCTCGACGGCCGGGCCGGGCAGCACCTCCGTCCCGTGCCATGCGGACATGGCGGGGGACCGGCCGATCTCACGGGCGAGCCGCAGGCCCCGGATCAGGGTGACCAGGTCGCGGTCGTCGGCGAAGTAGCCCGGGTCCAGCAGCGGGGGGTCCGCGGGATCGGCGCTCGCCAGGCGTACGGTGCCGCGGCTGCGCGGGCGCATCGCCGAGACGCCGATCGTCCAGCCCTGGCCGGGCGACATTCCGTCGAGCAGGTTGCCCGGCGCGTCGACGAAGACCAACTGGAGGTCGGGGCCGTCCAGTCCGGGCCCGGAGCGCACCAGGCCCTGGGCCTCGCCGTGGTTGTTCACGCCGGCGGGTACCGGCCGGCCGGCGCTGTAGACGATGTTGGCGATCGGGTGGTCGTGCAGGTTGGCGCCGACGCCGGGGAGGTCCGCGACGACGTCGATGCCGCGGTCGCCCAGGTGTGCCCGGGGACCGATCCCGGAGAGCATGAGCAGCTGCGGCGAGCCGATGGCACCGGCGGTGAGGACCACCTCCGCGCGGGCCCTGGCCGTGCGCGTCCCGGCCTCCGTGCGGTACTCGACCCCGGTGCAGCGGCCGTTCTCCAGCAGCAGGCGGCTGACCCGCGCGCAGGTCACGACGGTGAGGTTGGGCCGGCCGGCGGCGGGGACGAGGTAGGCGTCGGCCGCGCTCTGCCGCCTGCCGTCGACGATGTTGAGGTCGGACCAGCCGAACCCCTCCTCCAGGCCGCCGCCGGGGTCGGCGGCGCGGGGGTGGCCGGCCTGCTCCGCCGCCCTCAGCAGGGAGCCGACGACGGGGTGCGGCGGGTTGGCGGGCCCGACGGTGAGGGGTCCGCCGATGCCGCGCAGCGCGGGGTCGCGCCCGGCGGTGTTCTCGCTGCGCATGAAGTACGGCAGCAGGTCGTCGAAGCCCCAGCCCAGGGCGCCGAGGGCCGCCCAGTCGTCGTAGCTGGACCGGTGTCCGCGGGCGAAGACCATGGCGTTGATCGCGGAGCCGCCGCCCAGGAAACGCGCGCGGGGCAGGAGGACCGATGTGCCGGTGGCCGTCTGGGGGACGGTGGTCTCGCCCCAGTTCGCCGGACTCTCCATCAGGGACGGCCAGGCCGGCGGCGAGGTCATGGCCGCCGTGGGGCGGTCCGCTCCCGCCTCCAGCAGCAGTACGCGGACACGGTCGTCCTGGGACAGGCGGGCGGCGATCACGCTGCCCGCGGTGCCGCCGCCGACCACGACGAAGTCGTGGGGCTCGGTTGTCGATCGCATGACGGATGCCACCTCTCCTTCCATTTCCACTGTTATCGGATAAAAGGTAACACCGATACGTTATCGACGATAAGTCCGATTCGTTATCATTGGCACCATGAGCGAAGCGGCAGCACAGGCATCGACGCCCGGCACACGGGAACGGCTCCTGCGGGCCGCCGCGGAACTGCTGACCGAGGGAGGCCGGGAGGCGGTGTCCACCCGCGCCGTGAGCGCGGCGGCCGGGGTCCAGGCGCCCACCCTCTACCGGGTGTTCGGGGACAAGGAGGGCCTGCTCGACGCGGTCGCCGAGTACGGCTTCCAGGGCTACCTGGCGGACAAGCAGGCGCTCTCGTGGACCGACAACCCCGTCGCCGACCTGCGGCGCTCCTGGGACCTGCACGTGGAGTTCGGGCTGTCGATGCCCGCGTACTACCGGCTGATCTACGGCGACGCGCGCGCCGCGGAGGGCTCCGCCGCCCGGGCGGTGGACATGCTGCGCGAGCTGATCGCCCGGGTCGCGTCCGCGGGACGGCTGCGCATGAGCGTGGAGCGGGCCACCCGCTTCATGCACGCCAACGGGGTCGGGGTTGTCCTCACCCTGCTGGCCGCTTCGCCGCAGGAGCGGGAGCAGGGGCTGTCCGAACTCGCCCGCGAGAGCGTGATGCGCACGATCACGACCGACGGCGGCGAGGAGAACGTCGTCGCGGGGCCCGCGACCGTGGCGGGTCGGGCCGGCGCACTGCGCGAGGCCCTGCGCGATCCGGGCACCGCTGCGCTGACGGCCGGCGAACGCACCCTGCTGACCGAATGGCTCGACCGTCTGGCCGACGCACCCGAGCGCAGTCCGGGGGCGTGAACCAGGGAGCTAGGACAGGCTCACAGGCTCACGGGCCCGCGGGGTCGGCGCGGTCCAGCGCGGGGCGGGGCATGGGCTCGGTGGACTCCAGCAGATAGTCCGCCGCCGACGTGTCGGTGACGATGCTGGTGACCAGGCCGGAGCGCAGGACCGCGTCCACGGCGACGGCCTTGCGCCGCCCGCCCGCGATCGCCAGCACCTCCGGGATGCGGCGCAGCCGGTCCGCCTCGATGGTGATGCAGCGCTCGCCCAGGTCGCGCCCGACGAGGCGGCCCTCGGTGTCGAAGAGGTGCGAGGACATCTCGGCGGCCACGCCCAGCGACGCGTAGTGCTCGCGCTCGGCGTCGGTGAGCGCGTCGTGCACCGTGGAGATGCCGGCCGCCCACGAACCGATGGAGACGACGGCGACGGTGACCTTGTCGAAGTAGCTCATGGCGGCCGCGATGCCGCTCTGGGCCCGCAGCGCGGCGGCGGTGGCCGGGTCGGCCAGCACCATCGGGGCGTACATGGGGTGGGCCTCGCCCCCGGAGACGGCCGCGGCGGTGCGCACCGCCTCGACCGACCCGCGGTCGGCGGTGCCCGCGTCGTACACGCCGGTCAGCTGGACGACCGTGCAGGGCGGGAGCCGGTCGAGGGCGTTGGCCATGGTGATGATGGAGCGGCCCCAGGCCAGGCCCAGCACGTCGCCCTCGCTGACCAGTTCGCCGAGCAGCTGCGCGGCGACCGCGCCCAGGTTCTCCGGATCGGGGCCGTCCGACTCGTCGGCGGGGGATTCGACGACGACCGCGTGCCGCAGGCCGTAGCGGGCGCGCAGGGCGTCGGAGCGTTCGGCGTCGAGTTCGGCGGGGACCCGGATCTCGATGCGCACCAGATCGCGTTCGAGGGCGGTCTCCAGGACCCGTGCCACCTTGAAGCGGCTCACACCGAACTCCTCGGCGATCTGGATCTTGGACTTCCCCTCCAAGTAGAAACGGCGTGCCATCGCCGCCGCCTGGACCATCTCGCCGGGGCCCATGCGCACCCCTGTGCGGCCTGTGGTCACGTTCTCTCCCCAGTTGCCCATCTGATCGGCTCCGCGCTCATCCTCGCACGTACTAACGGGTACCGGAGCACGCCGCCCAAGGAGTGGTCAGTGCGCGCAGGCGGCCGCGGCCTGCTTGCGCAGCGCGCGTACGGCCTCGGCGGGATCCTCCGCTCCGTAGACCGCGGAACCGGCGACGAAGACGTCGGCGCCGGCCTCCGCGCAGCGCTCGATCGTGGACGCGGACACGCCGCCGTCCACCTGGAGCCACAGCTCCAGGCCGTGCCTCTCGATCAGCTGCCGGGCCCGGCGGATCTTGGGGAGCATGATGTCGAGGAAGGCCTGGCCGCCGAAGCCCGGCTCCACCGTCATGATCAGCAGCATGTCGAGCTCGGGCAGCAGGTCCTCGTAGGGCTCGACCGGGGTGGCGGGCTTGAGCGCCATCGACGCCCGGGCGCCCATGGCGCGGATCTCGCGGGCCAGGCGCACGGGAGCGGCGGCGGCCTCGACATGGAAGGTGACGGAGCCGGCGCCCGCCTCGACGTACGCCGGGGCCCAGCGGTCCGGGTCCTCGATCATCAGGTGGCAGTCGAGCGGGGTCTCCGTCGCCTTGCGCAGCGACTCGACGACCGGCACACCGAGCGTGAGGTTGGGGACGAAGTGATTGTCCATCACGTCGACGTGGAGCCAGTCGGCTCCCTCCACCGCACGGGCTTCTTCGGCGAGCCGGGCGAAGTCGGCGGAGAGGATGCTGGGGTTGATCTGCACGGCCATGCTCCCAGTATGGCGGTGCGGGCGCCCCGGCCGCGCACTCGGGCGCCGCGCCTGTGGAAAACCCGGCGCCCCGCCGGCACCGTGCGCGGGCGCCGTCGCGCGGGTGCCGCTCCGTCAGATCACGCCGCCCCGGAACGCGGTGGCCCCGGAACGTCCGTGACCGCCCGCGCGGCGGCGCGGGCGGTCACGGACGGGACAGGACGTCCCCGGTGGGCCGGGCGGCGGTGCGCCCGGGCCTCACGCGTTGGGACGCTTGCCGTGGTTGGCGCCCTTCTTCTTGCGGGCGCGCCTCTTGTTTCCTCGCTTGGACATGGTGCCCAACTCTCTCATCAAGGACATTTCGACCAGCCTCAGTCTAGAAGCGGCACACCCGGCAGGCACGTTCTTCGAGTGCGTGCCGACCATGCGTATCGCCCCCGCCGCAGCGGGTGGCAGAATCCGCCGGGCGCGCACGACGGCATGCGCGGGCGACATGGGTGCGCTCCGCGGGCCGCGCCGCGGAGGCAGGGCGAGACCGGAGGATGCAGGTCCTTGAGGGACGAGCTGGTGCGGCTCCTCGAGCCGCCGGCCGACACGTGGGCGGCGCTGCTGAGCCCGGACGAGATCGTGCGGGGCTACGGGACCCGGTTGCCCGCCGACTACCTGTGGCTGATGGAGACGTACGGGCCGGGCGAGATCGCGCGCTACCTCCAGATCGTGCCGCCGGTCCCCGCCGACGAGGTCGGAAAGCTCTCCGGGGTCCTTCCGAGCGGGGCCTACCAGGAAGAAGGCGTGGAGGGCCTCTATCCGGAATACCTGGTGCCCGGCGGCCTTTTCCTGTGGGGCGGCACCCCTGACGGCGACGCCACGTTCTGGGCCACCTCCGGCGAACCGGACGAGTGGCCGGTCGTCGTCCGCCGCAGGCACCCCGGTCCCGACGAACCGGCGTGGACCCGCTACGAGTGCGGCATCGTGGAGTTCCTGGTGCGTACGTTCCAGGGGCGGCTCCAGCGCAACCCCTTCAGCGGCACCGACCTGTGGCGGAACGAGTCCGCGAACTTCGTTCGCGACTGAGCCGGCCGCCCTCGGCGTGCCGACACCCGGACGTGGTGCAACCGCCGAGCACGGCTGCACCCGCCCCGGGGCCGTGAGGAACCCGCGGTTCGGCGCGCTCAGCCAGTGCGTCGCAGGAGCGCGAGGTACATCGCGTCCGTGCCGTGCAGGTGCGGCCAGAGCTGGACGTCGGGGCCCTCCCCGAGGTCCGCCACACCGGCCATCAGCGGCCGGGCGTCGACCCACTCGACGGGGACGGCCCCGGGGGCGGCCAGCACGTCCTCGACGACGGCCCGGGTTTCCGCCGGATGGGGCGAGCAGGTGGCGTAGCCGACCACGCCGCCGACCCGCACCGCGCGCAGCGCGGACTCCAGCAGCCCGCGCTGCAACGGCGCGAAGCCCGCGAGGTCCTCGGCACGGCGCCGCCAGCGGGCCTCCGGCCTGCGCCGCAGGGCCCCCAGACCCGTGCAGGGCACATCGACCAGGACGCGGTCGAAGGCGCCCGGCCGCCACGCCGGACGGGTGCCGTCGGCGACGATCACCCCGTACGGCCCCGGGTTCCCCGCCAGCGTGCGGGCCACGAGACGGGCACGGTGCGGCTGCTTCTCCGAGGCGACCAGCGCCGCCCCGCGCTGCGCCGCGAGCGCGGCCAGCAGCGCCGCCTTGCCGCCGGGACCCGCGCAGCCGTCCAGCCACAACCGGTCCGGGCCGTCCCCGAGCGGCGCCGCGGCCAGGGCCGCGGCCACGAGCTGGCTGCCCTCGTCCTGCACGCCGGCCCGGCCCTCGCGCACCGCCTCGACGGCCGCCGGGTCGCCGCCCTCGGCGAGGCGGACGGCGTACGGCGACCAGCGGCCCGGCGCGGTGGCGTCCGCGGGCAGCGCGTCGGCCAGCTCCTGCGGTGTGACGCGGCCCGGCCGGGCGACCAGCGTGACCTCCGGGCGCTCGTTGTCCGCCGCGAGCAGTTCCTCCATGCCGGCGCGACCGCCGCCGAGGGCGTCCCACAGGGCGGAGACGATCCACCGAGGGTGGGAGTGGACGACGGCGAGGTGGTCCTCCGGGTCCTCGTCGTAGGGCGGGGCGACCTCGTCCAGCCACGCGTCCAGGTCCTGCGCGGCGATGCGGCGCAGGACGGCGTTGACGAACTTCGACCGCCCGTCGCCCAGCACGACCCGGGCCAGCTCCACGGTCGCGGAGACGGCGGCGTGCGTCGGGATGCGCGTGCCCAGCAGCTGGTGGGCGCCGAGCGAGAGCACGTCCAGCACCGGCGGGTCCACCTCGCGCAGCGGGCGGTCCACGCAGGCCGCGATCACCGCGTCGTAGGTGCCCCGGCGGCGCAGCGTTCCGTAGACCAGCTCGGTGGCCAGCGCGGCGTCCCGCCGGTCGAACTCCCTGCCCTTGCGCACCGCCTCGGCCTCGGCCTCGCGCAGCAGCGAGGGGAGGACGAGGTTGGCGTACGCGTCGCGCTCGTCGACGGCCCGAAGTGCCTCGAAGGCCAGGATGCGCACGGGGTCGCGCTGCGGCTTGCGGTAGGGCCGGCCGCCTTGCGGCGGCGCGCCCTGCGAGCGGCCCTGCCGGGCGGCGGGCTGGGATCGGCGGCGTGACGGTTCGCTCACGTGAAAGGTGCTCCGGGAAGGTCGGTGGTACGGCGGGGCGTCGTGCCCCGGTTCCGAGCGTACGTGGGACGCGCGGTCACGCGCCCAGCCGCTCCCCGGAGGGAACGCGGACGCCGCGCGCCCAGTCGGCGGCGGCCATCGGCTTCTTGCCCTGCGGGCGCACCTCGCCCAGTTCCACGGCGTGGCTGCCGGTGCCGACGAGCACGGCCCGCTTGGTGACCTCCAGCTCGCCGGGGGCGAGGCCGGTGTGCTCAGGCAGCAGGGTCACGGGGCCGATCTTCATCCGCTCGCCGCCGAAGAGGGTCCAGGCCCCCGGGGCCGGGGTGCAGCCGCGGACCAGGCGGTCCACGCGCAGCGCGGGCGCCTTCCAGTCGATCAGGGCGTCCTCGACGGTGATCTTGGGGGCCGTCGTGATGCCCTCGGCGGGCTGCGGGCGGGCGACCAGCGAACCGTCCTCGATGCCGTCCATGGTGGCCGCCAGCAGCTTCGCCCCGCTGTGGGCGAGCCGGGTGAGCAGGTCGCCGCTGGTGTCCCGGGACCGCACGTCCTCGGTGACGACGCCGTAGACCGGGCCGGAGTCCAGGCCCTCCTCGATGAGGAACGTGGAGGCGCCGGTGACCTCGTCGCCGGCCATCACCGCGTGCTGGACGGGCGCCGCGCCGCGCCAGGCGGGCAGCAGGGAGAAGTGCAAGTTGACCCACCCGCGGGCCGGTACGTCCAGGGCCACGCGGGGCAGCAGGGCGCCGTAGGCGACGACCGGGCAGCAGTCGGGCGCGATCTCGCGCAGCCGCGCCAGGAAGTCCTCGTCACGGGGACGCGCGGGCTTGAGCACCTCGATCCCGGCCTCCTCGGCGCGCTGGGCGACCGGGCTGGCGACGAGCTTGCGCCCGCGGCCCGCGACGGCGTCGGGCCGTGTGACGACGGCGGCGACCTCGTGGCGGCCGGAGGCGATCAGTGCGTCGAGTGCGGGAACGGCGACCTCGGGGGTGCCGGCGAAGACGAGCCTCATGCGGGTGCGGTGCCTTTCTGCGGAACGCGGCGCTACAGAGCGCGGCCGAAGGTGCTGTGCGGCGAGACGCGGACCTCGGGCGCGGGCTGCCCGGTCCACTCCGCCTCCCGTATCGCCTTCATGGCGGCCTTGCGCTGCTCGGGATCGAGCCGGTCGATGAAGATGATCCCGTCGAGGTGGTCGGTCTCGTGCTGGATGCAGCGCGCGAGCAGCTCGGTGCCCTCGATGGTGACGGGGTCGCCGTACATGGTGAAGCCGCGGGCCACGACGCCGTGCGCGCGCTTGGTGTCGAAGCGCAGTCCGGGCAGCGAGAGGCAGCCCTCGGGGCCGTCCTGCTCGTCGTCGCTCAGGCTCAGGTCGGGGTTGACCAGATGGCCGACCACCCCGTCGACGTGGTACGTGAACACCCGCAGCGACACACCGATCTGAGGGGCCGCCAGGCCCGCGCCGGGAGCGTCGCGCATCGTCTCCTCGAGATCCTTGACGAGGGTGCGCAGCTCTTTGTCGAACACGGTCACGGGCTGCGCCTTGATGCGCAGCACGGGGTCGCCGAAGAGGCGGATCGGCTGGACGGACACGCGGCGGGCTCCATGGGTGGACGGCGGTGGTCGGCGGGTGGGCAACCGCACCAGTCTATGGGCCGACAGGGTGGGGGCGCGCACGGCTTCTCGCGCCCCCCGGCGAACGGGATGCGCCCCTGCTGCGTGACTCCGCGGGCGGCTGGCGCGTTGATGTCAAAGGAGATTGACCGACACGAGCCGGCTCGAGAGGCCAGTTGATGCCCGAACACGCAACTCACGACGCCCAGGCCAGGGCGAGCCTTCACCTGCTGGTGCGGGACATCGAGCGGGTCCGCCGACAGGTCGACGCGCTGCGCACCCTCACCACCCAGTTGGGCAATGTCTACCGCCCCCGGCGCAGCGGCCCGTCCGCCGGATTCGTCGTCTACGGCCGGGCGCCCGCACCCACCGTACGGCTCGCCCAGGAACTGCGGGACAGCGTCGAGACCCTGGTGACCGCGGCGGTGGAGTTCGACCGCTCCCTGGGCTTCTCCTGGGACGCCGTCGGCTCCGCGCTGGGCGTGACCAAGCAGGCCGTCCACCGCCGCTACGGCACCCGTCGTGCCGCCGCCGCGGCATCGGCGGAGCCGCACGGCGAGCCCGACTCCCCCGCGTCGGCCGTCGCGTCGGTCCCGGCGCCGACCATCCCCGCGCCGACCGTCCCCGCGGCCCGCGCCATGCCCTCCGCCGCGCCCCGCGACGACAGCATCCCCGGCGCGGTCCCCGCTCCCCGCACCGGCTGACTTCCCGCTCCCCCCTCATACGCTTTCCCGCCCCGCCGCCCACCGCGCCTCACCAGGCCGGACGCCGGGGCGGAAGCGTGTCCGGGCGCGACTCAGCCGATGTCGGGCGGGTCGATGCGCACCCGCACCGGGTCGGCCTCCTTGCGGGCGATCCGCGCGGTCTGCGCGGCCTTGAGCGCGGCGGCGAGCGCCGCGCCGTTCCCAGGACGCACACGCAGCAGCACACGGTCCCACCGCTCACCGGGCGGGGTGTCGCCGCTGCGGCGCGGACGCGCCGGGTCGACGACGGGCAGCGGCACGGGCCCCAGGATGTCGGTGCCCTCCGGGAGGCGGACGGTGTCCAGCAGGTCCGCGACGGCAGCGGGGCGCCCGCTCACCGAAGCCATCCGGGAGACCGGGGGAAAGCCCAGTTCGGCGCGTTCCGCCAGCTCCCGCACGGCATGACCGACCGGGTCCCACCGCACCAGGGCCTGCACCGGACGGAGCGTCGGCTCCGCCATGACCACGACGGTGCCGCCCTCCCCGGCCGGGCGCACCAGGGCGGCGGCGTGGGCCCAGCGGCGCAGGGTCTCCTCCCCCGCTCGCAGATCGGGCCGGTTGAGCAGGGCCCAGCCGTCGAGCAGCAGCGCGGCCGCGTAACCGCCGTCGGCGACCGGCTCGGCCCCGGGTGTCGAGATCACCAGCGAGGGCGTCTCCGGCACCGAGGCGAGCACCCCGTCACGGCCGGAGGTCCGCACGGGCACCTTGGCGAAGGCGCGGCCGAGTTCGTCGGCGGTGCGGCGGACGCCCACCACCTGGGCGCGCAGCCGGAAGCCGCCGCACTCCGTGCAGTGCCAGGCGGCCTCGGGCCGTCCGCACCAGCCGCAGTGCGGCGCGCTGTCGCCGTCGCCGAGCTGGAGCGGCCCGGCGCACTGCGCGCAGCGCGCGGGTTCCCGGCAGCGCTCGCAGGCCAGCCGCGGCACATAGCCGCGCCGCGGCACCTGCACGAGCACCGGTCCGCGCTGGAGGGCCTCCCGGGTGACCTGCCACGCCACGCTCGGCAGGCGCGCGGCGCGCGCCGCGGCGTCCCGCGCCTCGTCGCCCTCGCCGACGGTGCGCACCAGCGGCGCCGTGGCCCGCACCCGTTCGCGCGGCGCCGTGATGGGCAACGCCCACTGGCTGTCGACGAGTTGGGCGCCTTCGACGGTGCAGGTGAGACCGCCGAGAAGGAATCCGGCACCTTCCTCGGCGGCGCGCAGCAGCAGGACGTCGCGGGCGTGCGGCTGCGGGGCGTGCGGTTCCGCGTGGCTGGAGTCGCCGTCGTCCCACAGCACGGTCAGCCCGAGGCCGGCCACGGGCGCGAACATCGCAGCCCGGGTGCCCACGACGGCACGGACACTGCCCCGGCTCACGGCGAGCCAGCGGCGGTACCGCTCCTCGGGCCCGGCGTCCGCGGTGAGCAGCACATGGTGTCCGCCACCGAGGAGCGCGGTCAGCGCGGTGTCGACGCGGGCGGCGGCACGGCCGTCGGGGACGACCGCGAGCGCTCCGCGCCCCGAGGCCAGGGTCGCCGCCATGGCGCGGGCGATCTCCTCGGGCCAGGTCGGTCCGGGCAGTGCGGTCCACACTGCCCGCGGGGTGTCGCCGCGGGACAGGGCCTGCAGGAAGGCGGGGCCGGTGGCGTACCGCCGCCACGATCCGGGGTCCACCGGCGCGGGGGCGGGCAGCGGGTCGCGGGCCGGTTCGGCCTCGGCCTTCGCCCGCCGCGGCGGCACCGCGAGCTGGACGACGTCGGCAAGCGCTCCAGCATAGCGGTCGGCGACCGCGCGGCACAGCCGCAGCAGCTCCGGGGTCAGCACCTCCTCCGGGGAGAGCACCTGGGCGAGCGGCGCGAGCGGTCCCCGGTAGTCGCTCTCGGCCAGCCGGTCGACGATGAAGCCGTCGTGCAGTTCCCCGCCCTCGCGGCGGCCCTTCACCACGCGCGCGCCGAAGCGCACGCGGACCCGCACGCCGGGACGCGCCTCGGCGTCCATCTGGGCGGGCACGGCGTAGTCGAAGTACTGGTCGAGGTGGAGCAGCCCCTTGTCGACCAGGACCCGGGCCACCGGCAGCCCGTCGGCCAGTGCGGCCCCCCGCCAGGTCCGCGGCTTGGCCCGGGGCTCCTTGGCCTTGCGCACCGTCTCCCGGATGAGCGCGAGCTGCTCTCCCCCCTGCGGCCCGTCCGCCGGGGGTGTGCCGTGCTGGTCCTCGCTGCTCACAGCCTCAGTGTTACCAGAAGGCTCGGACAGCGCGGTGCCGCCCGCTGCCCGCTGCCCGGGGCGGGGACGAGAACGGGGACGGCCCCGGACCGTTCGGTCCGGGGCCGTCCCCGATGCCCTGTGCGGTGCGGCCTTACAGGCCGACCGTCTCGCGCAGCGCGTCGACGCGGTCGGTGCGCTCCCAGGTGAAGTCCGGGAGGGCACGGCCGAAGTGCCCGTACGCAGCGGTCTGGGAGTAGATCGGGCGCAGCAGGTCGAGGTCGCGGATGATCGCCGCGGGACGCAGGTCGAAGACCTGGCCGATGGCCTGCTCGATGCGCTCGGGGTCCACGGTGTGGGTGCCGAAGGTCTCGACGAAGAGGCCGACGGGCTCCGCCTTGCCGATCGCGTACGCGACCTGGACCTCGCAGCGCGAGGCGAGGCCCGCGGCGACGACGTTCTTGGCGACCCAGCGCATCGCGTAGGCGGCGCTGCGGTCGACCTTGGACGGGTCCTTGCCGGAGAACGCGCCACCGCCGTGGCGGGCCATGCCGCCGTACGTGTCGATGATGATCTTGCGACCGGTGAGGCCGGCGTCACCCATCGGGCCGCCGATCTCGAAACGCCCGGTCGGGTTGACCAGCAGGCGGTAGCCCTCGGTGTCGATCTTGATGCCGTCGTCCAGGAGAGCCCGCAGCTCCGGCTCCACGACGAACTCGCGGATGTCGGGCGCGAGCAGCGAGTCCAGGTCGATGTCGCTGGCGTGCTGCGAGGAGACGACGACGGTGTCCAGACGGACGGCCTTGTCGCCGTTGTACTCGATGGTGACCTGCGTCTTGCCGTCGGGGCGCAGGTACGGGATGGTCCCGTTCTTGCGGACCTCGGTCAGGCGCCGGGAGAGCCGGTGGGCGAGCGTGATCGGGAGCGGCATCAGCTCGGGGGTCTCGTCGCAGGCGTAGCCGAACATCAGGCCCTGGTCGCCCGCGCCCTGCTTGTCGAGCTCGTCCTCATCGCCTTCGACCCGGTTCTCGTACGCCGTGTCGACACCCTGCGCGATGTCCGGGGACTGCGCGCCGATGGACACCGAGACACCGCAGGAGGCGCCGTCGAAGCCCTTCTTCGAGGAGTCGTAACCGATGTCGAGGATCTTGTTGCGCACCAGGGTCGCGATGTCCGCGTAGCCCTTGGTGGTGACCTCGCCCGCGACGTGCACCAGACCGGTGGTGATCAACGTCTCGACGGCGACGCGGGAGGTGGGGTCCTCCTTGAGCAGTGCGTCGAGGATCGTGTCGCTGATCTGGTCGGCGATCTTGTCGGGGTGGCCCTCGGTCACGGACTCGGAGGTGAACAGGCGGCGGGACACATCGCTCCCTGGGGTTGCAGCGGCTGCTGGCTGATCATGGGTGGCTCGCGCGGGGCTGCGCCCGGCTGGCCAGGGGTCAGTTTATCGTTCGTACCACGAAGACGGACACGGCATCTCGAAGGTTGGGAAGGCCGTGACCTGCAACACTGTCCATCACCCCGGCCCCGAACGCCAGTAGCTCGCTCGCACGACACGCAATGTCGTACCGCCGCCGGGGCGATGATCAGGCAAGACGCCGGGCGACCAGGTCCCAGACCTGCTCGGCCAGGGCCTCCTTGGGACCGTGCGGCACCTGGGTCTCACTGCCGTCGGCGCCGAGGATCACAGCCTCGTTCTCCTCGGTCCCGAAGGCTTTGGAGTCGCCGACCTCGTTGACGACGAGCAGATCGCACCCCTTGCGGGCGAGCTTGGCACGGCCGTTGACCAGGACGTCATCGGTCTCGGCGGCGAAGCCCACGACGACCTGCGCGGCGTTGGGCCGTTCGGCGGAGAGCTCGGCGAGGACGTCGGGGTTGCGCACCAGCGCGACCGGCGCGGGCTCCTCGCCGTCCTTCTTCTTGATCTTGCCCTCGGCGTAGTGGGCCGGACGGAAGTCGGCGACGGCCGCCGCCATGACCACCGCGTCGGCGTCGGCGGCGGCCTTCAGGACCGCCTCGCGCAGCTGCACGGCGGTGCCGACCCGGACCACGTCGACGCCGGCCGGGTCGGCGAGCGCGGTGTTCGCGGCGATCAGGGTGACCCTGGCCCCGCGCGCGACGGCGGTGCGGGCCAGGGCGTAGCCCTGCTTGCCGGAGGAGCGGTTGCCCAGGTAGCGGACGGGGTCCAGCGGCTCACGGGTGCCGCCGGCGCTGACCACGACGTGGCGTCCGGCCAGGTCGGCCGCCAGGGCGCGCGGGCCGCGCAGCAGCACCCGGCGGCAGGCCTCGAAGATCTCGGCGGGGTCGGGCAGCCGGCCCTTGCCGGTGTCGACGCCGGTGAGCCGGCCGACGGCGGGTTCGATCACGATCGCGCCGCGGCGGCGGAGCGTGGCCACGTTCTCCTGGGTGGCCGCGTGCTCCCACATCTCGGTGTGCATGGCGGGCGCGAACACCACCGGGCAGCGTGCGGTCAGCAGGGTGTTGGTCAGCAGGTCGTCGGCGAGCCCGTGGGCCGCCTTGGCCAGCACGTCGGCGGTGGCGGGGGCGACCACGACCAGGTCGGCGCCCTGCCCGATGCGCACGTGCGGCACCTCGTGGACGGACTCCCAGACCTCCGTCGAGACGGGGTTGCCCGACAGCGCGGACCAGGTCGCCTCACCGACGAAGTGCAGCGCCGAGGCGGTGGGCACGACCCGCACCTCGTGGCCGGACTCGGTGAACCGGCGCAGCAGCTCGCACGCCTTGTACGCGGCGATCCCGCCGCTCACGCCCAGGACGACCTGTGGCTTCCCCATCGTCTCTCCCGCGCTGTGTGGACCCGTGTGCGTACCCGCCCATGACACACCACGGGCCCGGCGGCTCGGCCGCCGGGCCCCCTGGTGCGTGCGTGGGTCGTACTACTGCGCCGGGCCCTCGATGGCCTCGGAGGTCAGCAGACCCGCGTTGATCTCGCGCAGCGCGATCGACAGCGGCTTCTCGTGCACGTGGGTGTCCACGAGGGGGCCGACGTACTCGAGCAGGCCTTCGCCGAGCTGCGAGTAGTACGCGTTGATCTGACGGGCGCGCTTGGCCGCGTAGATCACGAGGCTGTACTTCGAGTCGGTGGCCTCGAGCAGCTCGTCGATCGGCGGGTTGATGATGCCCTCGGGCGCGGTGATGGAAGAGGACACGCTCTACCTTCCGATTGGATGGACTGGATGAACCTTGATCAACATGGACGACCTGCTGCGCCCCGGGCGGTCCCGCGGGCCGGACTCGCTGGTCGGCTCCCGGTGGGGCCCGGAAAAGGCCGCAAAAGATCAGTCTACGGTCATCAAGGCTAGCAGCTCACGCGCGACGTCCTCGACGGAGGTGTTGACCAGGGTGGTGTCGAACTCCGTCTCGGCCGCCAGCTCGACGCGGGCGGCCTCCAGGCGGCGCTCGATGACGTCCGGCGGCTCGGTGCCGCGGCCGGTGAGCCGGCGGACCAGCTCGTCCCAGCTCGGCGGTGCGAGGAAGATCAGCTGGGCGTCGGGCATCGACTCCCGGACCTGGCGCGCGCCCTGGAGGTCGATCTCCAGCAGGACCGGCTCGCCGGCGTCCAGTCGCTCCAGGACGGCCTGGCGCGGGGTGCCGTAGCGGTTGCCGGCGAATTCGGCCCACTCGAGCAGTTCGCCGTTGGCGACGAGCTTGTCGAACTCGTCACTGTCGACGAAGAAGTAGTGCACCCCGTGCTCCTCCCCGGGCCGCGGCCTGCGGGTGGTGGCCGAGACCGAGAGCCAGACCTCGGGGTGGACTGTGCGCATATGAGCGACGACCGTGCTCTTGCCGACCCCCGAGGGGCCGGAGAGCACGGTCAGCCGCGGACGTTCACTCATGGAGCGATTATCCCGGTTCCCGGGGGGTGCTGGGAACGTCAGGCAGCGGGGCTGCCGAACTCGCGCTCCAGGGAAGCGATCTGGTTGGAGCCGAGCCCACGGACCCGGCGGCTCTCGGAGATGCCGAGCCGCTCCATGATCTGCTTGGCACGGACCTTGCCCACGCCGGGCAGGGACTCCAGGAGGGCGGAGACCTTCATCTTGCCGATGACGTCGTTCTCCTGGCCCTGCTTGATGACCTCGTGCAGCGAGGCGCCGGAGTGCTTGAGCCGATTCTTGACCTCGGCGCGCTCCCGGCGAGCCGCGGCGGCCTTCTCGAGCGCGGCAGCGCGCTGTTCAGGGGTAAGGGGCGGAAGAGCCACGCCTACGTCACCTCGGAAGTAGAACTGTCGGATACGGATCGGTGTGGAACCTAGCTGCCCCCCACCTGCAGGGGCAACGTGAAACGCGCACCTTGCGCGCTCTCGTCGGAGACTAGCGGCCCGAACGCTCACAGTCAGCGCAAACAAGAAGAAAAGTCCTGGTCAGCGTCAATCGACCAGGACTTTCCGGACAAAACTGAGCAGGTTTCCGGACGTCTTGACTCCTACTTGACGGCTTCGGCGAGTTCCGCGGCCTGCTGGAGGGCCGCTTCACGCAGCGCGGAGACCGACGGACCGTGCCGCAGAACGCCCCGGCTCACGCTGGGCACGACATTGCGCACCGCGTCGCCGAAGACCCTCGGCAGGTCCTGGGCCGTGGCCCCCTGGGCGCCGATTCCGGGGGCGAGGAGCGGACCGTTCACGGCCAGTCCGACGCCGGCCCGGTCCAGGGTCGCGCCGACGACCGCGCCGACGGAGCCCAGGGGCGCGGCGCCCGCGTTCTCGGCGGCGATGTGGTCCAGCATCACCTGTGCGAGCGACCTGCCGTCCGGCGCGGTTGACCGCTGGACCTCCGCGCCCTCCGGGTTCGAGGTCAGCGCGAGGACGAAGACCCCGCTGCCGCTCGCGCGCGCCGCGTCCAGGGCCGGGCGCAGGGAGCCGAAGCCCAGGTAGGGGCTGACGGTGACGGCGTCGGAGAAGAGCGGTGACGCCGGGTCGAGGTAGGTGGCGGCGTACGCGTCCATCGTGGAGCCGATGTCGCCGCGCTTGGCGTCCGTCAGCACGAGCGCGCCCGCCTCACGGGCGTCGGCGACCGCGCGCTCCAGGACGGCGGTCCCGCGCGAGCCGAAGCGCTCGAAGAAGGCGCTCTGCGGCTTCAGCACCGCCACGCGGTCGGCCAGGGCCTCCACCACAGTGCGGGTGAAGCGCTCCAGGCCGGCGACGTCGTCGTCCAGGCCCCAGGCGGTGAGCAGGGAGGAGTGCGGGTCGATCCCGACGCAGAGCGGGCCGCGGGTGTCCATGGCGCGGCGCAGGCGTGCGCCGAAGGGCTCGGGGGTCATCACGGGGCGGCTGCCTTCCGGGTGTCGGCGCCGACGGCGTCGGCGAGGGTCGCGTACGGGCTGTTCCCGAGGCGGGTCGCCAGGCCGCGGTGGATCGTCCGGCACCAGAAGGGGCCCTGGTAGACGAAGGCGCTGTAGCCCTGGACCAGCGTCGCCCCGGCGAGGATGCGCTGCCAGACGTCGTCCGCGGTCTCCACGCCGCCGACGCCGACCAGGGTGATCCGGTCGCCGACCCGGGCGTACAGGCGGCGCAGCACCTCCAGGGAGCGGGCCTTCAGCGGGGCGCCGGACAGCCCGCCGGTCTCCGCGGCCAGGGAGGGATCGGCGCGCAGGCCGAGCCCGTCGCGGGCGATGGTGGTGTTGGTGGCGATGATGCCGTCCAGGCCGAGTTCGAGGGCGAGGTCGGCGACGGCGTCCACGTCCGCGTCGGCGAGGTCGGGCGCGATCTTGACGAGCAGCGGGACCCGGCGGCCGGGCACGGTGCGGTCGGCGGCCTCGCGCACGGCGGTGAGCAGCGGCCGCAGGTGGTCGACGGCCTGCAGGTTCCGCAGTCCGGGGGTATTGGGCGACGAGACGTTGACGACCAGGTAGTCGGCGTAGCGGGCCAGTCGCTCCGTCGAGGCCACGTAGTCCGCGACGGCCTCGTCCTCGGGGACGACCTTGGTCTTGCCGATGTTGACGCCGACGGTCGTCGGGAAGACCGCCGTGCGGGCTTCCAGGCGTTCGGCCACCGCGGCGGATCCCTCGTTGTTGAAGCCCATGCGGTTGATCAGCGCCCGGTCCTCGACCAGGCGGAACAGCCGCTGCCGCGGGTTGCCGGGCTGCGGCTGGGCGGTGACGGTGCCGATCTCGACGTGGTCGAAGCCCAGCATGGTCAGCCCGTCGATGCCGACCGCGTTCTTGTCGAACCCGGCGGCGAGCCCGAAGGGGCCGTGCATGCGGCGGCCCAGGGCCTCGATCCGCAGCGCGGGGTCGCGGGGCGCGAGCAGCGCGGCGACGAAGGTGCGCAGGACGGGGATCCGGGCGGCGAGCCGGATCCAGCCGAAGGCGAGGTGGTGCGCCCGCTCGGGGTCGAGGCGCTTGAAGATCAGGCGGAACAGGAGCGCGTACATGTGAGGCCTTCTGCGGTGGTGCGGCCGGCGGGGGGGCTCGTGACGAGGGGGGCACCGGTGTGCGGTGCCCCCCTCGCGGGCCTATGCCTCGCGGGCCGCGGTCAGGCGTTCCGCGTGCTCCTGGAGGGAGCGGACCCCGACGTCGCCCCGGGCGAGCGCGTCCAGTCCCTGCACCGCGGCGGCGAGCGCCTGCACGGTGGTCAGGCACGGGACGCCGCGGGCCACGGCGGCGGTGCGGATGTCGTATCCGTCGAGGCGGCCGCCGGTGCCGAACGGGGTGTTGACGATGAGGTCGATCGCGCCGTCGTGGATGAGGTCGACCACGGTCGGCTCGCCGTTCGGGCCGGTGCCCTCGCTCTTCTTGCGGACGATCGTGGCCTCGATGCCGTTGCGCTTGAGCACTTCGGCGGTGCCGGAGGTGGCCAGCAGCTCGAAGCCGTGCTCCACCAGGGCCCGGGCCGGGAAGATCAGCGCCCGCTTGTCGCGGTTGGCCACCGAGACGAAGGCGCGGCCCTTGGTCGGCAGCGCGCCGTAGGCTCCGGCCTGCGACTTGGCGTACGCCGTGCCGAAGACCGAGTCGATGCCCATGACCTCGCCGGTGGAGCGCATCTCCGGGCCGAGGACGGTGTCGACGCCGCGGCCGTGCACGTCGCGGAAGCGGCTCCACGGCAGCACGGCCTCCTTGACGGAGATCGGCGCGTCGAGCGGCAGGGTGCCGCCGTCGCCGTGGGCCGGGAGCAGTCCCTCGGCGCGCAGCTCGGCGATGGTGGCACCGAGCGAGATGCGCGCGGCGGCCTTGGCCAGCGGCACCGCCGTCGCCTTGGAGGTGAAGGGCACGGTGCGGGAGGCGCGCGGGTTGGCCTCCAGCACGTAGAGGATGTCCCCGGCCAGCGCGAACTGGATGTTGATCAGGCCCTGTACGCCGACGCCCTTGGCGATGGCCTCGGTGGAGGCGCGCAGCCGCTTGATGTCGTGGCCGCCCAGCGTGATCGGGGGCAGGGCGCAGGCGGAGTCGCCGGAGTGGATGCCGGCCTCCTCGATGTGCTCCATGACGCCGCCGAGGTAGAGCTCGTGGCCGTCGTAGAGCGCGTCGACGTCGATCTCGATGGCGTCGTCGAGGAAGCGGTCGACCAGGACGGGGCGGTCCGGGCCGATCTCGGTGGACTCGGCAATGTAGGAGGCGAGGCGGGTCTCGTCGTAGACGATCTCCATGCCGCGGCCGCCGAGCACGTACGAGGGGCGCACCAGGACCGGGTAGCCGATCTCGTCGGCGATGGCCTTGGCCTCCTCGAAGGTGGTGGCCGTGCCGTGCTTGGGGGCGGGCAGGCCGGCCCGGTCCAGGACGCGGCCGAAGGCGCCGCGGTCCTCGGCAAGGTGGATGGCCTCGGGCGAGGTGCCGACGACGCGCACGCCGTTGTCCTTCAGAGCCTGCGCCAGGCCGAGCGGGGTCTGGCCGCCGAGCTGGACGACGACGCCGGCGACGGGGCCGGCCTGCCGCTCGGCGTGGACGATCTCCAGGACGTCCTCCAGGGTGAGCGGCTCGAAGTAGAGCCGGTCGGAGGTGTCGTAGTCGGTGGAGACGGTCTCCGGGTTGCAGTTGACCATGACGGTCTCGTAGCCCGCGTCGTGCAGCGCGAAGGAGGCGTGCACACAGGAGTAGTCGAACTCGATGCCCTGGCCGATGCGGTTCGGGCCGGAGCCGAGGATGATCACGGCGGGCTTCTCGCGCGGCGCGACCTCGGTCTCCTCGTCGTAGGACGAGTAGAAGTACGGGGTGCGGGCGGCGAATTCGGCGGCGCAGGTGTCGACCGTCTTGTAGACCGGGCGGACGCCGAGCGCGTGCCGGACCTCGCGGACGACATCCTCGCGCAGCCCGCGGATCGCGGCGATCTGGGCGTCGGAGAACCCGTAGCGCTTGGCCTCGGCGAGCAGTTCGGGGTCGAGCTTGCCCGCGGCGGCCAGCTCGTCGGCGATCTCCTTGATCAGGAAGAGCTGGTCGACGAACCAGGGGTCGATCCTCGTCGCGTCGAAGACCTCCTGGGGAGTGGCCCCGGCCCGGATCGCCTGCATGACGGTGTTGATCCGGCCGTCGGTGGGGCGTCCCGCGGTGAGCAGCAGCTCGCCCTTGTCGCCGGTTTCGCCGGTGAAGGCGAACTGGCTGCCCTTCTTCTCCAGCGAGCGCAGCGCCTTCTGCAGCGCCTCGGGGAAGTTGCGGCCGATCGCCATGGCCTCGCCGACCGACTTCATGGTGGTGGTGAGGGTGGCGTCGGCGGCGGGGAACTTCTCGAAGGCGAAACGCGGCACCTTGACGACGACGTAGTCGAGGGTCGGCTCGAAGGACGCCGGCGTCTGCTCGGTGATGTCGTTGGGGATCTCGTCGAGGGTGTAGCCGACCGCCAGCTTGGCGGCGATCTTGGCGATCGGGAAGCCGGTCGCCTTGGAGGCGAGCGCGGAGGAGCGGGAGACCCGCGGGTTCATCTCGATGACGATGACCCGGCCGTCCTCGGGATCGACCGCGAACTGGATGTTGCAGCCGCCGGTGTCCACGCCGACCTCGCGGATCACGGCGATGCCGATGTCGCGCAGGATCTGGTACTCGCGGTCGGTCAGGGTCATCGCGGGCGCGACCGTGATGGAGTCACCGGTGTGCACGCCCATGGGGTCGAAGTTCTCGATGGAGCAGACGACCACGACGTTGTCGTGCTTGTCGCGCATGAGCTCCAGCTCGTACTCCTTCCAGCCGAGGATGGACTCCTCCAGGAGCACCTCGGTGGTCGGGGAGAGCGTGAGTCCCTGGCCGGCGATGCGGCGCAGCTCCTCCTCGTCGTGGGCGAAGCCGGAGCCGGCGCCGCCCATGGTGAACGACGGGCGGACGACGACCGGGTAGCCGCCCAGGGTGCCGACTCCGGCGATCACCTCGTCCATGGTGTGGCAGATGACGGAGCGGGCGGACTCGCCGTGGCCGATCTTGGCGTTGACGGCCGCGACGACGTCCTTGAACAGGTCGCGGTCCTCGCCCTTGTTGATGGCCTCGACATTGGCGCCGATCAGCTCGACGCCGTACTTGTCGAGGACACCCGCGGTGTGGAGCGAGATCGCGGTGTTGAGCGCGGTCTGGCCGCCCAGGGTGGGCAGCAGGGCGTCCGGGCGCTCCTTGGCGATGATCTTCTCGACGAACTCCGGGGTGATCGGCTCCACATAGGTGGCGTCGGCGATCTCCGGGTCGGTCATGATCGTGGCCGGGTTGGAGTTGACCAGGATCACCCGCAGGCCCTCGGCGCGCAGGACGCGGCAGGCCTGGGTGCCGGAGTAGTCGAACTCGGCGGCCTGGCCGATGACGATCGGGCCGGAGCCGATGACCAGGACGGACTGGATATCGGTGCGCTTAGGCACGCTGGCCCTCCATGAGCTTCACGAAGCGGTCGAAGAGGTACGCGGCGTCGTGCGGACCTGCGGCGGCCTCGGGGTGGTACTGGACGCTGAACGCGGGGGTGTCGAGCAGCCGCAGGCCCTCGACCACGTTGTCGTTGAGGCAGACGTGGGAGACCTCGACCCGCCCGTACGGGGTGTCGGTGACCTGGTCGAGCGGCGCGTCCACGGCGAAGCCGTGGTTGTGGGCGGTGACCTCGACCTTGCCGGTGGAACGGTCCTGCACCGGCTGGTTGATGCCGCGGTGGCCGTACTTGAGCTTGTACGTGCCGAAGCCGACGGCCCGGCCGAGCAGCTGGTTGCCGAAGCAGATGCCGAACAGCGGGGTGCCGCGCTCCAGGACGCCCCGGATGACGGTCAGGTCGGCGGTGGCCGGGTCGCCGGGGCCGTTGGAGAGGAAGACGCCGTCGGGCCGGACCGCGTAGACCTCCTCCAGGGAGGCGGCCGCGGGCAGGACGTGCACCTCGATGCCGCGCTCGGCCATGCGCTGCGGCGTCATGCCCTTGATGCCGAGGTCGAGGGCGGCGACGGTGAACTTCTTCTCCCCGACGGCCGGGACGACGTACGGCTCCTTGGTGGCGACCTCCGCGGAGAGGTCGGCCCCGGACATCTGCGGGGCGGCCTGCACCTCGGCGAGGAGTGCGGCCTCGTCGGTGTGCGCCTTGTCGCCGGAGAAGATGCCGACACGCATGGCGCCGCGCTCGCGCAGGTGGCGGGTGAGGGCGCGGGTGTCGATGCCGCTGATGCCGACGACTCCCTGGCGGGTCAGTTCCTCGTCCAGGGTGCGCCGGGAGCGCCAGTTGGACGGCACGCGGGCGGGGTCGCGGACGACGTAGCCGGCCACCCAGATGCGGGAGGACTCGGGGTCCTCGTCGTTGACGCCGGTGTTGCCCACGTGCGGGGCGGTCATCACGACCACCTGGCGGTGGTACGAGGGGTCGGTCAGCGTCTCCTGGTAGCCGGTCATGCCGGTGGAGAAGACGGCCTCGCCGAAGGTCTCCCCCACGGCCCCGTAGGCACGGCCGCGGAAGGTGCGGCCGTCCTCCAGGACGAGTACGGCGGGGACCCTCGCGGGCCGCTGGGCGGAGGTCGTCATCGTGCGCCTTCCTGGTCGTGCGTAAGGGTGTTCAGGGCCTCGACCCACGCGCTGTGCTCGGCGGAGCGGTCGGAGCGGAAGCCGGAGTCGATCTCCCGGTCGCCGTGCGCCCAGGTGATCACCAGCAGGCCGCCCTCGGTGAGGACCTTGCCCGCGATGCCCTTGTCGAGGCGGGCGCCGCGCAGGGCTTCGGCCGGGATGAAGAAGTCCGGGGCTCCGGCGCGGACGACGTCCACGCCGCGGTCCGTCAGGGTCAGCGCGGCACGGCTGCGCACCCCCAGGCCGTGGGCCACGATGCGGTCCAGCCACTGCCCCGCGGTCGTGCTGCCGTGGTAGCGGCCGTCCATGGCCAGCAGGACCGGCCGCGGCTCGTCGCCGGGCTCCTCCGGGGCTGTGGGGAGGCCGGGCACGTCCCCCTGGAGGGTGCCGCGCCACTTCCAGCCCTGGCGCATCAGCCAGTAGACGAGGGCGATGAGGAGCAGCAGCCCGACGACCCAGCCGATGCGGGCGGACCAGTCGGTGACCTGGGCGGAGTGCTTGCCCTCCGCCGCGATGAGTACCAGAGGTGTCACGAGAGCTTCCCGTCCATGACCGTCGCCTTGCCCCGCAGGAACGTCGCGAACACCTGGCCCGGCAGCTCCAGACCCTCGTAGGGGGTGTTGCGGCTGCGGGAGGCGAAGCCCGCGGGATTCACCTCACCACGGTATGCCGGATCGACCAGCGTCAGGTTGGCGGGTTCACCGGCCGAGACGGGGCGGCCGTGTCCGGCCAGGCGCCCGATGACGGCGGGCCGGAAGGACATCCGGTCGGCGACGCCCGCCCAGTCCAGCAGGCCGGTGTCGACCATGGCGTGCTGGACGACCGACAGCGCGGTCTCCAGGCCGATCATGCCCATCGCGGCCGCGCCCCACTCGCAGTCCTTGTCCTCGTGGGGGTGCGGGGCGTGGTCGGTGGCCACGCAGTCGATGGTGCCGTCGGCGAGCGCCTCGCGCAGCGCCATGACGTCGGCCTCGGTGCGCAGCGGCGGGTTGACCTTGTAGACCGGGTTGTACGAGCGCACCAGCTCGTCGGTCAGCAGCAGGTGGTGCGGGGTGACCTCGGCGGTCACGTCCCAGCCCTTGGACTTGGCCCAGCGCACGATCTCGACGGAACCGGCCGTGGACAGGTGGCAGATGTGCACGCGGGAGCCGACGTGCGCGGCAAGCAGCACGTCGCGGGCGATGATCGACTCCTCGGCGACGGCAGGCCAGCCGGTCAGGCCCAGCTCGCCGGAGACGACGCCCTCGTTCATCTGGGCACCCTCGGTCAGCCGCGGCTCCTGGGCGTGCTGGGCGACGACGCCGTCAAAGGCCTTCACGTACTCCAGGGCGCGGCGCATGATGACCGCGTCGTCGACGCACTTTCCGTCGTCGGAGAAGACCCGCACCCCGGCGGCGGAGTCCGCCATCGCGCCGAGTTCGGCGAGCTGCTTGCCCTCCAGGCCCACGGTGACGGCACCGACCGGCTGCACGTCGCAGTAGCCGTGCTCGCGACCGAGCCGCCAGACCTGCTCGACGACGCCGGCGGTGTCGGCGACCGGGAAGGTGTTCGCCATCGCGTGCACAGCGGTGTAGCCGCCGGCGGCGGCGGAGCGGGTGCCGGTGAGGACGGTCTCGGAGTCCTCCCGGCCCGGCTCGCGCAGATGGGTGTGGAGGTCGACCAGGCCCGGCAGGAGGACCTTGCCCGCGGCCTCGACCACGGTGGCGCCCCCGGGGGCGGCCAGGTCCGTGCCCACCTCGGCGATCGTCTCGCCCTCGATCAGGACGTCCTGCGGGTCGCCGCCCAGGATCCTCGCGCCGCGGATCAGCGTCCTCGGGGTCGCGCTCGTGTTCATTTGCTCTCCTCAGCGGTGCGGGCGGGGACGGGGCCGGAGACGGCGGGCTCGGCGCCGCCGAGCAGCAGGTACAGGACGGCCATCCGGATGCTGACGCCGTTCCTGACCTGCTCGACGGCGGTGCAGCGCGGCGAGTCCGCGACCTCGGCGGTGATCTCCATGCCGCGGTTCATCGGTCCGGGGTGCATGACGACGGCGTGCTCCGGCAGGGCGGCCATGCGGATGCCGTCGAGGCCGTAGCGGCGCGCGTACTCGCGCTCCGTAGGGAAGAAGGCGGCGTTCATGCGCTCGCGCTGGACGCGCAGCATCATGACGGCGTCGGTCTTGGAGAGCACCGCGTCCAGGTCGTACGAGACCTCGCAGGGCCAGTTCTCGACGCCGATCGGCAGCAGGGTGGGCGGCGCCACCAGGGTGACCTCGGCGCCCAGGGTGTTCAGCAGCAGCACATTGGAGCGCGCCACGCGGCTGTGCAGCACGTCGCCGACGACGGTGACCCGCCGGCCCGCCAGGTCGCGGCCGGGGCCCGACAGGTGGCGGCGCATGGTGAAGGCGTCCAGCAGCGCCTGGGTGGGGTGCTCATGGGTGCCGTCGCCCGCATTGACCACGCTGCCGCCGATCCAGTCGGAGTAGGCGAGGCGGTGCGGGGCGCCGGACATGTGGTGGCGGATGACGACGGCGTCGGCGCCCATCGCCTCCAGGGTGAGCGCGGTGTCCTTCAGCGACTCGCCCTTGGAGACCGAGGACCCCTTGGCGGAGAAGTTGATGACGTCGGCCGACAGCCGCTTGGCGGCGGCCTCGAAGGAGATGCGGGTGCGGGTCGAGTCCTCGAAGAAGAGGTTGACGACAGTGCGGCCGCGCAGGGTGGGGAGTTTCTTGATGGGGCGGTCGGCGACGCGGGCCATCTCCTCGGCGGTGTCGAGCACGAGGAGGGCGTCGTCGCGGGTGAGGTCGGCCGCCGAGATCAGGTGGCGCTTCATCGGTCACTCCGGAGGATGCGTGCGGGGGCGGGCGAAGGGGCGGCACGCGGCGTCTCCCGGACGGCTCGTGCCGGGGACGGGCGGGCATGGCTGTGCCCCGGGAGGCGGGGCGGAGCCGCGCTACTCGTCCGCCGGGGAGCCGTCGCGCACGCCGAGCAGGACGCAGTCGCGCCCGTCCTCCTCGGTCAGATGGACCTTGACGGTCTCGCGCAGCGAGGTGGGGATGTTCTTGCCGACGTAGTCGGCACGGATGGGCAGCTCGCGGTGGCCTCGGTCGACCAGGACGGCCAGCTGCACCGCCCGCGGGCGGCCGATGTCGCCCAGAGCGTCGAGGGCGGCGCGGATGGTGCGGCCGGAGAAGAGCACGTCGTCCACGAGGACGACCAGGCGGCGGTCCACGCCGTCGGCCGGGATCTCGGTGCGGGCGAGCGCGCGGGCCGGGCCGAGCCGCAGGTCGTCGCGGTACATGGTGATGTCGAGCGAGCCGACCGGGACCTTGCCGCCGGTGATGCCGTCGAGCTTGTCGGCGAGTCTGCGGGCCAAGTGGACGCCGCGGGTCGGAATGCCGAGGAGCACCACGTCGTCGGCGCCCTTGGCGCGTTCGACGATCTCGTGGGCGATGCGGGTCAGCACCCGCTCGATGTCCTGCGCCTCCAGCACGGGCCGGGACGGCACCGTTGAGGCCTCGCTGTGTGCGGCCATGAAAAATGGACCTCCTTCCCCGCCTCACTGGACGGGCCTTAAAGGACGCCAAAACGTACGAGACCACCGTACCAGGCCCGCTGACCTGCTCTGTCACGGGTGACGCGCCGACGACCTCGCTCGTCCGGGGGTACCGGTGTGGACCATTCGGCTTGACGGATTCCAATTACGCTGCGTAACCTCACAGTGAGTTACTGAGTTTCCGTCCGGGGAGCGTTATGTCCAGCGATTACGCCAAACAGCTCGGAGCGAAGCTCCGCGCCATCCGCACACAGCAGGGACTCTCCCTCCACGGCGTCGAGGAGAAGTCCCAGGGGCGCTGGAAGGCCGTCGTGGTCGGCTCGTACGAGCGTGGAGACCGCGCGGTGACGGTGCAGCGGCTCGCCGAGCTCGCCGATTTCTACGGCGTGCCGGTCCAGGAGCTGCTGCCCGGTTCCGCACCTGGTGGTGCCGCCGAGCCGCCGCCGAAGCTCGTCCTCGATCTCGAGCGCCTCAGCCAGGTGCCGTCCGACAAGGCCGGCCCGCTGCAGAGGTACGCCGCGACGATCCAGAGCCAGCGCGGCGACTACAACGGCAAGGTGCTGTCGATCCGCCAGGACGACCTGCGCACCCTCGCCGTCATCTACGACCAGTCGCCCTCGGTCCTGACCGAGCAGCTCATCGGCTGGGGCGTCCTCGACGCGGACGCACGGCGCGCGGTGCAGCACGAGGAGGGCTGACACCCTCGGGAAGCAGAAACGTTCACGCCCCTGTGCGGTGGCCCCCTGGGACACCGCACAGGGGCGCTTGTGTTCCGCGCCCGCGGCAGTGTGCCGTCCTGGCCCGCCGCACCCGGGCGTACGACGGGCCCGGAACGCGGTGCGTTCCGGGCCGGTGTCGCGGGACGGCGGCTCAGTCCTCGCGCAGATCCTCGCGCAGGCCCGGCTTGAGCTCCTTCAGACGGGCCAGCAGGCCGTTCACGAACGACGGCGAGTCGTCCGTGGAGAACTCCTTGGCCAGCTGCACGGCCTCGTCCAGGGCGACGGCATCGGGGACGTCGTCCTCCCACAGCAGCTCGTAGGCACCGAGCCGCAGGATGTTGCGATCGGCGACCGGCATCCGGTCGAGCGTCCAGCCCACGGCGTGCTTCGAGAGCAGTTCGTCGATGCGCTTCGCCCGTTCGGCGTAACCCTCGACGAGTTTCATGGTGTATTCGCTGACCGGCGGCTGCCGGTCGTCAGTGCGGGCGAGCCTGATCCAGTCCGCCATGGCTGACTTGGGGTCCACGCCCCGCTGCTCCGCCTCGAAGAGGATCTGGAAGGCACGCTTGCGGGCCTTGTTACGAGCGGCCACGGTTAGCCGTTCACCCGGCCGAGGTACTCACCCGTGCGGGTGTCGACCTTGATCTTCTCACCGGTGGTGATGAAGAGCGGGACACCGATCTCGTAGCCGGTCTCCAGCTTGGCGGGCTTGGTGCCACCGGTGGAGCGGTCGCCCTGGACGCCCGGCTCGGTGTACTCGATGACCAGCTCGACGGCGGCCGGGAGCTCGATGTACAGGGGCGCGCCCTCGTACATGGCGACGACGGCCTCGAAGCCCTCCAGGAGGAAGTGGGCGGCGTCGCCGACAACCTCGGGGGTGATGTAGATCTGGTCGTACGTGTCCATGTCCATGAACACGAAGCTCTCGCCGTCCTTGTAGGAGAACTGCATCCCGCGCTTGTCGACGTTGGCCGTCTCGACCTTCACGCCGGCGTTGAAGGTCTTGTCGACGACCTTGCCGGAGAGCACGTTCTTGAGCTTCGTACGGACGAAGGCGGGGCCCTTGCCGGGCTTGACGTGCTGGAACTCGACTACGGACCAGAGCTGGCCGCCGTCGAGCTTGAGCACGATGCCGTTCTTGAGGTCGTTCGTGGTGGCCACGGTTGCGGAATCTCCTGCACTGCTGCTTCGGGGACCAAACAGGTGCCCGCCCGCTACAGGGCGAGCAGCTCCTTGGTCGTGATGGTGAGTAGCTCGGGCCCGCCGTCCGTCGGGGGACGCACGACGAGTGTGTCGTCGATCCGGACACCGCCGCGGCCCGGGAGGTGAACCCCCGGTTCGACGGTGACCGGCACGCAAGCGTCCAGTTTACCCATGGCGGCAGGCGACAACCGAGGGTCCTCGCCGATCTCCAGGCCGACCCCGTGTCCCGTGCTCTCCCCCAGCGCGTCCCCGTAGCCGCCGGACTCCAGGACGTGCCGGGCGGCATGGTCCACGTCGCGGCAGGCGGCCCCCGGTGCCAGCGCCTCCCGGCCGGCCCGCTGGGCGGCGAAGACGAGGTCGTACAGCTCGATCTGCCAGTCGGCGGGGGACGTGCCGATGACGAAGGTCCGGCCGACCTCGCAGCGGTAGCCGCGGTAGCAGGCGCCCAGCCGCACGGTCAGGAAGTCGCCCTCCTCGACCCGCCGGTCGGTGGGCAGATGGCGCGAGGCGCCGGAGTGCGGCCCGGTGCCGACGCAGGTGGGGAAGGCCGGGCCGTCGGCGCCGTGGTCGATGAGGCGGCGCTCCAGCTCCAGCGCGAGATGGCGTTCGGTCCGCCCCACCAGGATGGACTCCAGCAGCTCGCTGAGGGCCTGGTCGGCGATCTCGGCGGCGATGCGCAGGGCGGAGATCTCCTGCTCGTCCTTGACCAGCCGGAGCTGCTCGACGGCCGTCCCCAGGTCGGTCAGGCGGACGCCGGGCGCGGCCTCGCCCATCGCGCGGTGCCGGGCGACCGTGAGGTGGTGCTCCTCCACGGCCACGGTCGCGGCCTTCCGCTCGCCGGCCAGGGCGGCGGCGGCCACCGCCGGGTCCGCGTCGGGGGACGGCAGCACGACGGTGCGCACGTCGTCGGGGAGGCGGCCCTCCGCGAGGTCGCCGGAGGGATGGCGGCCGTGCACCAGCACGTCCTCGGGCCCCGGGGTGATCAGCAGCACCGTGCCCGGCGGGGCGCAGCCGGTCAGGTAGCGGACGTTCGCGGGGCGGGAGACCAGCGCCGCCGCCGCTCCGGACGCCGCGCAACGGTCCCGCAGTCGTTCCCTGCGGGCAGCGTGCACCTCGGACATGTGGTGAGCGTACGTCGGGTCCCGCCGCTCGGCCTGTCGAGGCGGGCCGCCCGGCCGCCTACCAGGCGGGCGGTCCCTGCAGGCTGCGCGCGACGACGCTGTCGAGGGCGGCGGCCGCCGCCGCCACGTCCAGGTGCGAGTTGTCGATGATGGGCAGCCCGGACCCGTACCAGCCGGCCATGCGGCCGTGGATGCGGGCGACCTCCTCGTCGGTCAGCCGCCGGTTGCCGGTGCGCTGCGCGTTGCGGGCCAGCACGACGTCGAGGCCGGGGAGCAGGACGACGGGCAGCAGGCCCGGGCCGACGTGGCGCTTCCAGCCGCCGAGGCCGACGACGGGGCGGTCGGGGAAGACGGCGTCGTCGATGATGCAGGAGATGCCGTTCGCCAGGAAGTTGCGGGCAGCGAAGCCGCAGGTGCGGCGGGCGAGACGGTACTGCGCCTCGGAGTTGTCGTTCCAGCCCGACTGGGGGTCGGCGAAGCCGGAGCGCACCCATTCGCGCACGTCGTCCAGGCTGATGTGGGCGGTGGGGACACCGCGGTGGTCGGCCCAGTGGCGGGCGATCGTGGTCTTCCCGGCTCCCGCGGCGCCGATCAGCAGGACGGCCACGGGGCCGTACCCGGGGCGCGGACGGGGGGCGCCGGGGCTCGTACCGGGATCCGCGCCGGGGTGGGCACCGGCCTGGTGGACCTGCTCGGGCGGCCGTCCCGGGTGCTGGACGGGGGCTCCTGGTGCCATCGGGAAGTGACCGGTCGCCGCCGGTGGCTGCTGCGGCGGCGGTCCCGGCGGGCCGGACACCGGCTGCCCGCCGTGCGGCGGTGGCAGAGGCGCGCCCACGCCATGCTGCATCGCGGCCACTCCGTCCCGTACAAGTGCTTTCAGGTTCGACCGAACGGTACCGTCAACGGCCGCAGTTGTGTGAACGGCCGGGTCACCCGCGAGGTGCCCGGCCGTTCTGCGGCAGTGGTGCCGGTGGCTACTTGGAGATCTCGGCGTAGGCGGCGAGGAGCACCGCGGGGTCGGGCGCCTCCAGGACGGTGGGCTTGGCGAGGGCGTCGAGGACGATGAAGCGGAGCCGGTCGCCGCGGGACTTCTTGTCGACCTTCATGGTCTCCAGCAGCCGCGGCCACTGGTCCCCGCGGTAGGTCAGCGGCAGCCCCACGGACCCCAGCACCGCACGGTGGCGGTCCGCGGTGGCGTCGTCCAACCGCCCGGCGAGGCGGCCGAGTTCGGCGGCGAAGACCATGCCGATGGAGACGGCCGCACCGTGCCGCCAGTCGTACCGCTCGTTCTTCTCGATGGCGTGGCCGAGGGTGTGGCCGTAGTTGAGGATCTCCCGCAGGCCCGACTCCTTGAGGTCCGCGGAGACCACCTCGGCCTTGACCCGGATGGCCCGCTCGATCAGCTCCGCGGTGTGGGCGCCGTCAGGGGTGCGGGCGGCGGCCGGGTCGCCCTCGATCAGGTCGAGGATGACCGGGTCGGCGATGAAGCCCGCCTTGATGATCTCCGCGAGGCCGCTGACGTAGTCGTTGACCGCGAGCGACTCCAGGGCGGCGAGGTCGCACAGCACACCGGCCGGCGGGTGGAAGGCACCGACGAGGTTCTTGCCCTCGGCGGTGTTGATGCCGGTCTTGCCGCCGACGGCCGCGTCCACCATGCCGAGCACCGTGGTGGGGACGGCGATCCAGCGGACGCCGCGCAGCCAGGTGGCGGCGACGAAGCCGGCCAGGTCGGTGGTGGCGCCGCCGCCGACGCCCACGACGACGTCCGTGCGGGTGAACCCGGACTGGCCGAGCGCCTTCCAGCAGTACGCGGCGACCTCGGCGGTCTTGGCCTCCTCCGCGTTGGGCACCTGGATCGCCACGGCCTCGTAGCCCTGCTCCGCCAGGTCGTCGCGGAGCGCCTCGCCGGTGGCGGACAGCGCCTCGGGATGGATGACGGCCACCCGTACGGCCTTGTCGCCGATCAGGCCGGGCAGCTCGCCGAGGAGCTGCCGGCCGACCAGGACCTCGTACGGCTCGGTGCCCTGGCTGCCCCCGACAGGGATGCGGACGGTGGCGTGGGCGGCGTGCTCGGTCATGCGGTCTTCAGCTCCAGTGCGTCCAGGACGGCGTCGGCGACGTCCTCGGGGGTGCGGTCCGCCGTGCTGACCACGGCGCGGGCGACCTCGGTGTACAGCGGTCGCCGGGCGTCCATCAGCTCCCGCCACTGCCGTCGCGGGTTGACGGCGAGCAGCGGGCGGGCGGCGTCGAGACCGACGCGCTTGACGGCCTCGGCGACGTCCATGTCGAGGAAGACCACGGGCAGGCCCGCGAGCAGCCCGCGCGTGTCCGCGTCGAGGACGGCACCGCCGCCGAGCGCGAGCACTCCGGGGTGCTCGGCCAGCGCGGCGCGCACCGCCCGGGCCTCCAGGGCCCGGAAGTGCTCCTCGCCGTCCTCCACGAAGATGTCGGAGATCGGCCGGCCCTCGGCCTCGACGATGTCGGCGTCGGTGTCGCGGCAGCTCACACCGAGCCGTTCGGCCAGCAGTTCGCCCACGGTGGTCTTGCCCACGCCCATCGGCCCGACCAGGACGACGACCGGGGCGCTCACCGGATCGCCAGGTGGTCGAGGTAGCCGCGCACATTGCGGCGGGTCTCGGTGACGCTGTCGCCGCCGAACTTCTCGGCGACCGCGTCGGCGAGCACCAGGGCGACCATCGCCTCGGCCACGATGCCCGCGGCCGGGACGGCACAGACGTCGGAACGCTGGTGGTGGGCCTGGGTGGCCTCGCCGGTGGTCACGTCCACGGTGGCCAGGGCGCGCGGCACGGTGGCGATGGGCTTCATCGCGGCGCGCACCCGCAGCAGTTCGCCGGTGGACAGGCCGCCCTCGGTGCCGCCGGAGCGGCCGGAGGAGCGGCGGATGCCGTCGGGCGTGGCCACGATCTCGTCGTGCGCCTTGGAGCCGGGGACTCGCGCGAGCTCGAAGCCGTCGCCGACCTCGACGCCCTTGATCGCCTGGATGCCCATGAGGGCCGCGGCAAGACGCGCGTCGAGGCGGCGGTCCCAGTGGACGTGGCTGCCGAGACCGACCGGCACGCCGTACGCCAGCACCTCGACGACGCCGCCGAGGGTGTCGCCGTCCTTGTGGGCCTGGTCGATCTCCGCGACCATCCGCTTGCTCGCGTCGGAGTCGAGGCAGCGCACGGGGTCGGCGTCGAGCTTGTCGACGTCGGCCGGCGTGGGCAGGACGCCGTACGGGGCCTTGGCGGAGGCGAGTTCCACGACGTGCGAGACGATCTCGATGCCGGCCGTCTCCTTGAGGTACGAGCGGGCCACGGCGCCGAGCGCCACGCGGGCCGCGGTCTCGCGGGCGGAGGCGCGCTCCAGGATCGGCCGGGCCTCGTCGAAGCCGTACTTCTGCATGCCGGCGAGGTCGGCGTGACCGGGGCGCGGACGGGTCAGCGGGGCGTTGCGGGCGAGTCCGGCGAGGATCTCGGGGTCGACCGGGTCGGCCGACATGACCTGCTCCCACTTGGGCCACTCGGTGTTGCCGACCATGATCGCGACCGGCGAGCCCATGGTCAGCCCGTGGCGCACGCCGCCGAGGAAGGTGACCTGGTCCTGCTCGAACTTCATGCGGGCACCGCGGCCGTAGCCCAGCCGCCGCCGCGCGAGGTGGTCCGCCACCATGGCGGTGGTGATCGGCACGCCGGAGGGCAGCCCCTCCAGCGTCGCGACGAGTGCGGGGCCGTGCGACTCCCCCGCGGTCAGCCAGCGCAACGTGCTCAACGGTGCTCGCTCCTTCTCCATGGGCCGTCCCGCGGCAGGGCGGGCCGGACCGGCCGTGCGTACTGCGATCCTTTCACGTATCCGTGCAAGGGCCGAGCACGGTCCGCCGAGCGGACACCGGGCGCCGTCGGTCCGCGGGGCTCAGGAGCGGTGCAGCGCCGCCTCGCCCGCGGCGCGCATCGCCGCCAGGGGGGCGGGCCGGCGGCCGGTCATCATCTCCACCTGGAGCACCGCCTGGTGCACGAGCAGGTCGAGCCCGCCGACCAGCGCTCCCCCGCGTTCGGACCACGCGGCGGCCAGTGCGGTCGGCCACGGGTCGTAGAGCACGTCGAACAGCGTGCCGGGGGCCTGGGGCACCGCCGCGGCGAGCGCGTCCGTGGTGCCGGCCGGGGTCGTGGCGATCACCAGGGGCGCGCCGAACGCGCGGTGCGCGTCCTCCCATGCGGCCGTGCGCACGGTCACACCCAGCCGCTCGCCCCACTGCCGCATCTCGGCCGCACGGGCCGTGCTGCGCACATAGGCGGTGACCTCGCCGTCGCAGATCTGCGCCAGCGCGGCCAGCGCGGAGGACGCGGTCGCGCCCGCTCCCAGGACCGCGGCCGATGCCACCCGCCCGACCCCGCGTTCCCGCAGGGCCGCGACCATGCCCGGGATGTCGGTGTTGTCGCCGGTGCGGCGGCCGTCCTCGGCGAACACCACGGTGTTCACGGCCTCCACCGACGCCGCGGTGTCACTGACCACGTCGAGCAGGGGGATCACCGCACGCTTGAGCGGCATCGTCAGCGACAGCCCGGCCCAGCGCCGGCCGCCCTGCCCCAGCTCCTCCAGGAATCCGGGCAGGGCCTCCTCACCGACGTCGAACCGGTCGTACGTCCAGTCGTCCAGCCCCAGCTCCGCGTAGGCGGCGCGGTGCAGCACAGGCGACAAGGAGTGGGCGATCGGCGATCCGAGGACCGCCGCCCGCTTGCCGTCGCTCATCAACCGCCGTGCTCCCGCTGGTACTCGTTGAACTCCTTGACGTTCTTGTCGTGCTCGGCCTGGCTGTTGGTGAAGCGCGTGTCACCGGGCTTGACCGTCACGAAGTAGAGCCAGTTGCCCTTCGTCGGGTGCAGCGCCGCCTCGATCGCCTGGTGGCCGGGGTTGCCGATCGGGCCCGGCGGCAGGCCCTTGTGGTTGTACGTGTTGTAGGGCGACGGGTCCTTGGTGTCGGCCGTCGACGTGTTGAGGGTGCTGCGGCCCTTGGCGTAGTTGATCGTCGAGTCGAAGCCCAGGAACATGTCCTGGTCGAGGCGGTTGTAGATGACCCGCGAGACCTTGCCGAACTCGTCGTCCTCCTTCGCCTCGGCCTGTACCAGGCTGGCGATGGTGATGACCTCGTGCGGCGACATGCCGGCCTTCTTCGCCTGCCCCTGCAGGTCGTCCTTCTCGTACTCCGCCGTGGCCTGCTTGACCATCTGCTTCAGCAGTTCCTCGGGCTTCATGTCCTTGGCGATGCTGTAGCGCGAGGGGAAGAGGAAGCCTTCCAGCGGGTCCTTTATGTCGGCCCCGTCGTCCGCCCAGGACGGCATGCCGAGCTTGTCGGCCTGGGCCGTGGCGACCTTCTTCGTGGTGCCCTCGTCCAGTCCCAGCTTGGCGTCGATGGTCGAGTAGATCTGCGCGTCCCGCAGACCCTCGGCGATGATCAGGACCTTTTGGGACGTGGGGTCGAGCATCATCTTGACGGCGCTGGCGGCGGACATCTGCTTCTTGAGGACGTACACGCCGGCCTGGATGAAGTTGCCCTTGGGGTTCTGGTTGCTGGCGGTGGTGAACGCGTCGACGCTCTTGACCACGCCGGCTTTCTTGAGGATGTTGCCGATCTCGATACCGCTGGCGCCCTGCGGGATCTCGACCTGCACCTCTCCGGAGCCCTGGCCCGCGAAGTCGGGGGCCGGGCCGAAGTGCGACTGGTAGTACCCGTAGCCGAAGTACGTCACGCCGGCCAGGCCGCCGCCGAGCACCACGAGCACGACCAGGCAGGCCATGCCGCTGCGGCGCTTCTTGCCGCCCTTGCCCTTGCCGCCCTTGCCCCCGCGACGGTCGCCGCGGCCGCCGGCGCGGTCGTCGTCGTCCTCGTCGTCGTCACCGCCGCCGGAGAAGAAGGCGTGGTCGTCGGCGGCCTCCGCTTCGTCGTCCCACTCGGGACGGGACGGCTCCTGCTGCCGGCGCTGCGGTTGCGGGCGCTGGGGCTGGGGCTGCGGCCGCTGCGGGACCTGCTCCGGCGGCGTCTGCTCGTAGCCCTGCGGGACCTGCTGCTGCTCCTGGTACCGCTGGTCCGGCGGCTGCGGCGGCGGGTAGCCGTTCTGGCCGTAGTAGTCGGGCTGCGGCTGGCCGCCGGCGTAGGGGTCGCCGCCGTAGCCGGCCGGATTGCCCCAGGAGGGGTCGTACTGCTGCTGCTGGGGGTCGTACGGGTACTGCGGCTGCTGGCCGGTGCCGGCGTACGGGTCCCAGCCGCCCTGCTGCTGGTACTGCTGCGGTTGCTGTTGCGGGTGTTGCTGGGGATATTGCTGTTGCTGCTGGGAATGCTGCTGCGGGTACTGCTGTTGTTGCTGCTGGGCCTGAGGGTGCGGCTGCTGCTGGTGGGGATGCTGCTGAGGCTGCTGCTGACCCCACTGATCACCGAAGAGAGGGTCTTCGGGGTGCCATGCTTCGGAGCCTGAGCTCCGGCCATAGTCAGTCATCGATCCCCTACGGTTCGGTTCGCGAGGCGGCAGCAGGCCGGCGCCGGTGGCACGGCCCAGGTCGACCGGCCCTGGGCACCTCGGCTCCGCGATGGAGCCGCTGTGTCGCGCGGAACGTTACCGTACCGCGATCAGATAAAAGGTTCGACGCTCTCTCCGGGAGCTTTCCCGGACACCCGTTCGGTCTCCAGGGCACTCTGCAGGATAACGACAGCAGCGGCCTGATCGACGACCGAACGTCCCTTCTTCGCCGTCACACCCGAAGCGCGCAGCCCCTGGGTGGCGGTCACCGTGGTCATTCGCTCGTCCACCAGCCGCACCGGGACCGGCGAGATGATCTTAGCCACATCCTCGGCGAACCCACGCGCCTTGGCCGCGGCCGGCCCTTCCCGCCCGCTGAGCGAGCGGGGCAGGCCGACCAGGACCTCGATCGGCTCGTACTCCTCGACGATCTGCGCGATGCGCCGGCGCGCGGCCGGGACGTCCCGGCCGGGCACCGTCTCCACCGGTGTGGCGAGGACCCCGTCGGGGTCGCACGAGGCGACCCCGATGCGGGCGTCCCCGACGTCGATCGCGATCCTGCGACCCCTGCGTACGAGCGACATCAGACCGTCTCGGCGACCAGACGCTGCACCGCGGCGACGGCGTCGCCGACGGCGTCGGCGTTCTGACCGCCGCCCTGGGCGACGTCCGGCTTGCCGCCGCCACCGCCGCCGAGGGTCTTGGCGGCGGTGCGGACCAGGTCGCCGGCCTTCAGACCGCGCTCACGGGCGGCCTCGTTGGTGGCGATCACGGTCAGCGGGCGGTCATTGGCCACGGTGAACAGCGCCACGACGGCCGGGCGGCCGCCGGTGATCCGCTGGCGGACGTCGAGGACGAGCTTGCGCAGGTCGTCCGCGCTCGTGCCGTCCGGGACCTGGCCGGTCACCACGGCGACGCCCTTGACGTCCTGGGCGGACTCCGCGAGGCCCGCGGCGGCCTGCAGGACCTTCTCGGCGCGGAAGCGCTCGATCTCCTTCTCGGCGTCCTTGAGCTTGGCGAGCATGCCGGCGATCTTCTCCGGGAGCTCCTCCGAGCGGCCCTTGACCAGCTGCTGGAGCTGGGCGACGACCGTGTGCTCGCGGGCCAGGAAGTTGTACGCGTCCACGCCCACCAGGGCCTCGACGCGGCGCACGCCGGAGCCGATCGAGGACTCGCCGAGCAGCTTCACCAGGCCCAGCTGGGCGGTGTTGTGGACGTGCGTGCCGCCGCACAGCTCCTTGGAGTAGTCGCCGATGGTCACCACGCGCACGCGCTCGCCGTACTTCTCGCCGAACTCGGCGATGGCGCCCGCCTTCTTGGCGTCGTCGATGCTCATGACCTCGGCGGTGACGTCGAGTTCACGGGCGAGCACGGCGTTGATCTTCTGCTCGACGTCCGTGAGCACGCTGCCGGGTACGGCGGCCGGCGAGCCGAAGTCGAAGCGGAAGCGGCCCGGGGAGTTCTCCGAGCCGGCCTGGGCGGCCGTGGGGCCGAGGGCGTCGCGCAGCGCCTGGTGCGTGAGGTGCGTGGCGCTGTGGGCGCGGGCGATGGCGCGGCGGCGGCCCAGGTCGATCCTGGCGAGGACGCCGGAGCCGACCGTCACCTCGCCGACCTGGACACTGCCCTTGTGCACAGTGACGCCCGGCACGGGCTGCTGCACGTCCCGGATCTCGATGACGGCGCCGGAGTCGGTGCGGATGCGGCCGGTGTCGGCGAGCTGGCCGCCACCCTCGGCGTAGAAGGGGGTGCGGTCGAGGATGACCTCGACCTCGTCGCCCTCGTTGGCGGCCGGCGACGGCACGCCGTCCACCAGCAGGCCGACGACGCTGGCCTCGCCCTCGTTGTCGGTGTAGCCGGTGAACACGGTCGTGCCGGCGGAGTCGGCGACGGCGCGGTAGGCCGACAGGTCGGCGTGGCCGCTCTTCTTCACCATGGCGTCGGCCTTGGCGCGGTCCCGCTGCTCCTTCATCAGGCGGCGGAAGCCGTCCTCGTCCACCGACAGGCCCTGCTCGGAGGCCATTTCGAGGGTGAGGTCGATCGGGAAGCCCCAGGTGTCGTGGAGCAGGAAGGCCTTGTCGCCGGGGAGCACGGAGGAGCCGGCGGCCTTGGTCTCGGTGACGGCCGTGTCGAGGATGTTCGTGCCGGCCTTGAGCGTCTTGAGGAAGGCGTTCTCCTCGGCGACGGCGACCGTCTCGATGCGCTTGCGGTCGTCGGCCAGCTCCGGGTACTGCTGCCCCATCGTCGTGATGACGGCGTCGACCAGGTCGAGGACGACCGGGTCGGTGGCGCCCAGCAGGCGCATGTTGCGGATGGCACGGCGCATGATGCGGCGCAGCACATAGCCGCGGCCCTCGTTGCCGGGCGTGACACCGTCGCCGATGAGCATGACGGACGTGCGCATGTGGTCGGCGACCACGCGCAGGGAGACGTCGGACTCGTGGGCGGCACCATAGGCGACGCCGGTGAGCTCGGTGGCCTTGTCGATGACCACGCGCAGGGTGTCGGTCTCGTACATGTTCTGCACGTCCTGCAGGATCATGGCGAGACGCTCGAGACCGAGGCCGGTGTCGATGTTCTTGGCGGGCAGGTCGCCGAGGATCGGGAACTCCTCCTTGCCCGTGCCCTCCCCGCGCTCGTACTGCATGAAGACCAGGTTCCAGATCTCCACGTACCGCTCGTCGTTGACGGCCGGGCCGCCCTCGACGCCGAACTCGGGACCGCGGTCGTAGTTGATCTCGGAGCACGGGCCGCAGGGACCCGGGACGCCCATGGACCAGAAGTTGTCCTTCATGCCCAGGCGCTGGATGCGCTCGGCGGGCACGCCCACCACGTCGCGCCAGATCTGCTCGGCCTCGTCGTCGTCCTTGTAGACGGTGATCCACAGCCGCTCGGGGTCGAGCCCGTAACCGCCGTCCGCCACGGAGCTGGTGAGCAGCTCCCAGGCGAACTTGATGGCGCCTTCCTTGAAGTAGTCCCCGAAGGAGAAGTTGCCGCACATCTGGAAGAACGTGCCGTGCCGCGTGGTCTTGCCGACCTCTTCGATGTCGGGCGTGCGGACGCACTTCTGCACGCTGGTGGCGCGCGGGAAGGGCGGCTTGACCTCACCCAGGAAGTAGGGCTTGAACGGGACCATGCCCGCGGGCACCAGAAGAAGGGTCGGGTCGTCGGCGATGAGCGACGCCGACGGCACGACGGTGTGCCCGCGCTCCTCGAAGAAGCGCAGCCAGCGGCGGCGGATTTCTGCCGACTCCATCAGTGATCGTCCTTCCGGTGGTGGTACGCGATCGCCGGCCGCTGAGCCGGCATGTCGAGATCGGGGGCCGTACGGCCCAGTTGGTCGTTCAGCTGGTCCTCGCGCTCGGCCATGCCGGCGCGGACGTCCTGGGCGAAGGTGCGCAACCGGCCCCCTGCCTCCAGGGCCTTGTCGGCCGCCTTCGCGGCGAGGCTCTCGGGGGTCAGGCCGCGCACGGTGCGCTGGACCTTGGTGGTGGCCCAGACTCCGGCGGCGGCACCGGCGGTGAACCAGAAAGCACGGCGGAACATGGCAGGTCAGCCCCTCGACTTACGGCTGCGGGCGGACGGGAGCGTCCGGCCGAGGACCACGGTGCGCTTCTTGGCGGCGCCCTTGGTCTGCAGGTTGACCGCGCGCCGCACCCCGTAGCCGAAGGCCGCGACCTTCACCAGGGGGCCGCCGAACGTGGAGGCGACGGTCGTGGACAGCGCGGAGGCGTTGGCGGTCACCTCGGCGACGTCGGAGGTGATGGTCTCCACGCGGGCCAGCTGCGCGTGCGCGGAGCGCACCGCCTCGGAGGCCTCGCCGAGCAGCGGTACGGCCCGGTCGGTCACCTCGGCGACCAGCCGGGTGGCCTGCCGGAGCGCCTGGGCGAGCCGCACCAGCGCCACGGCGAGGAACGACACCAGGATCGCCCAGAAGACCGCCACGATGAGGCCGGCCACCTCTCCACCGGACACGCTGCTGCTCCCTCGGATCGCCACGTCAACCAGGTAACGACCTTATCGTGACGGGCCCCGCACTCCGTACCGCATTACCCCCCGCGGCACCGTTCGGACTGTACGTTCCGCTTATTTGACGATACCCTCCGTGACCCATGCATCATGAGAGGACGCCCGGCAACCTGCCGAGCGAGCTGAACCACTTCGTCGGCAGGCGGCATGAACTCGCCGAGGTGGACCGCCTGCTGGGCACGGCCCGGATGGTGACGCTGACGGGGGTCGGCGGGGTGGGCAAGACCCGACTCGCGCTGCGCGCGGCATCGTCGGCGCGCGGCTTCGGCGCCGGGGTCTGGCTGGCGGAACTCGGCGCGGTCCGGGATCCGGGCCTGGTGGACCATGCGGTCGCCGCCGCCCTCGACCTGACCGACCACACGATGCGCGGCCCGCGGGCCGCGCTCGTCGGCTTTCTGGCCGGCCGCGAACTGCTGCTCGTGCTGGACTGCTGCGAGGGGCAGGTGGACGCGGCCGCCGACCTCGCGGAGGCGCTGCTGCGGCAGGCGCCCGGCCTGAAGGTGCTGGCCACCAGCCGGCAGCCGCTCGGGGTGCCGGGCGAGCACGTGCTTCCCGTGGAGCCGCTCGCCGATCCGCGCGAGGCGGTGGAGCTGTTCGCCGAGCGCGCGACCGCCGCGCAGCCGGGGTTCCGGGTGGACGCCGGGAACCGCCCCGAGGTCGAGGAGCTGTGCCGCCGACTGGACGGCATCCCGCTGGCGCTGGAACTGGCGGCGGGCCGGCTGCGGGCGCTGTCGGTGCGGCAGATCACCGGACGGCTCGACGACCGGTTCCGGTTGCTGACCCGGCGCGGCCCCGGCAGCTCCGGCGGCCCCGAACGGCACCGCGCGCTGCGCACCGCGATCGGATGGAGCCACGAGCTGTGCACCCCCCAGGAACGCCTGCTCTGGGCACGGCTGTCGGTCTTCGCGGGCGACTTCGACCTGGAGGCCGCGGAGTACGTGTGCGCCGGTGCGGAGGTGCCGGCCGAGGGCATGGCCGACCTGCTGGCCGACCTGGTGGACAAGTCGGTGGTGCTGCGCCGCGACGCGGCGGGCGCGGTCCGCTACCTGCTGCTGGACACGGTGCGGGAGTACGGGCTCGGGTGGCTGCGCGCGCTGGGCGAGGAGCAGCGGCTGCGGGGCCGGCACCGCGACTGGTACCTGGGCTTCGCCACCTGGGGCGAGCTGGAGTGGTTCGGCTCCCGGCAGGCGGAGGTCTCGTCGAGCACCGAACGCGAACTGGCCAATCTGCGGGCCGCGTTGGAGTTCTCGCTGGAGGTCCCCGAGGAGTTCCGCACGGGTCAGTACCTCGCGGCGAGCCTGTGGTTCTTCTGGGTCGGCTGCGGCCGGCTCGCCGAGGGGCGCTACTGGCTGGAGCGGGCGCTGACGGCCGACGCCTCGCCGACCGGGCAGCGCGCCAAGGCGCTGTGGGTGTGCGGCTACGTCTCGATCCTGCAGGGCGACGGCACGGCGGCGCGAGGGATGCTCGACGAGTGCCGCGCGCAGGCCCTGGAGACCGGGAACGCCGCCGCGGTCGCGTACGCGGTGCACCGGATGGGCTGCGGGGCGCTGCTCAGTGACGACCTGCCGCGGGCGAAGGCGCTGTTCGAGGAGGCGCTGGGCCACTACCGGACGCTGGGCGAGCTCAACAGCAACGTCATCATGGCCGAGGTCGAACTCGCCATGGCGGTGGCCTTCCTGGGAGACCTGGAGGGCGGGATCGAGCTGTGCGAGCACATCAGGGAGACCTGCGAGGACCACGGGGAGCGCTGGGCGCTGGCGTACGCGCTGTACACGCGGGCGGTCATCGCCTGGTGGCAGGAGGACCCGTGCCTGGCCGCGGAGCTCGCGGCGGAGTGCGTCCGGATCAACCACGCCTTCCGCGACCTGGTCGGCATCGTGCTGGGCATCGAGCTGCTGGCGGCGCTGACGGCCTCGTACGACGCCCAGGAGGCGGCGGTCCTCCAGGGGGCCGCGGGCGGCATCTGGGACGCGGTGGGCCTGCCGGTCTTCGGTTCGCGCTATTTCGGCATCCCGCACAGCCACTGCAAGGAGCTCAGCCGGGCGGAGCTGGGGCGGGCGGGCTACGAGCGGGCCTTCGCGGAGGGCGGCGCCCTGGATCTGGACTCCGCCGTGGCCCGCGCCCTCGACGGGTGCCCGCCGGCGCTCGCGGGCAACCGGAGCCGCCCCCGGGGCCCGGACCCGGTGGGGGACGCCGCCAGGTGTCACCGCGGCACCGCCCGGCCGCGCACGGCGCCGCCGGACTGACGGCGGTCCGCGGCGAACGGCGAAGGCCCGCCGCGCACGCCCCGGGGGGCAGTGCGCGGCGGGCCTTCGTACGACGTGCCGCGAGGGTTTCGCGTCAGCGGGCGTAGTACTCGACGACGAGCTGCTCGTCGCAGATCACGGGGACCTCACGACGGTTCGGCAGACGGTCGAGGCGGAACGCCAGGGCCTGCAGGTTGACCTGCAGGTACTTCGGGGTCTCGCCCTCGCCGGCCCAGCCGCCCTCACGGGCGACCTGGAACGGGGTCTTGGCGCGGGAGCGCTCGCGGACCATGACGACGTCGTCCGGGGTCACGCGGAAGGACGGCTTGTCGACCTTGTGGCCGTTGACCTCGATGTGGCCGTGGACGACCATCTGGCGGGCCTGGTAGATGGTGCGGGCCAGGCCGGCGCGCAGGACGAGGGCGTCCAGGCGGCGCTCGAGCTCGACGATCAGGGCCTCGCCGGTCTTGCCGCTGACCTTGCGGGCGCGGTCGTAGGCGCGGGCCATCTGGCGCTCGGAGATGTCGTACTGGGCGCGCAGGCGCTGCTTCTCGAGCAGACGGACCTTGTAGTCACTGTTCTGCTTGCGGCCGCGGCCGTGCTCGCCCGGCGGGTAGGGACGGGCCTCGAAGTACTTGACGGCCTTCGGCGTCAGGGCGATGCCGAGCGCACGCGACTTCTTGACCTTGGGACGCGACTGGTTCACGTTTCCCGGACCTCCATGTAAGTTAGGTTAGCCTTACCTTAGCGAAGGAGATCGTATGTCTCGCCCTGGGAACACCACGCGCATCACAGACGAAGCCAACGCCGCACAGGGCGCCGTCGACGCCTCATCAGGCGCCGACTTGACGGAGGTCCGATCAGCTCATGGTCAGCCGCGTCCCAGCGGGCATGAAATCGTCCGGTTGCCGTCAGCAGCCGAACGCACACGAACTCTCGTACAGGGTACCGCCTCCGCGGTACTGGTCGTTCCAGGCCTCCCCGCGGACCGCCCGGAGTCGATGATCCCCCTGGAACGCATCGTGGGCACCGACGGCGATCTCTTCCTGCTGCTGCCCGCGGATTCCCCGGCCGTACGGGCCGCCGCGCACGCCGAGGCCGACGAGCTGACCGCTGTGCTGGAGATCACCGATGTGGCTCCCGTGGCGGTGCGCGAACGCATCCGCGGGCGGGCCCGGATCGCGGGGTGGCTCACGGCGGCCCGCGAGCTGCCGGCCCCCGCCGGACGCGTCCGGCTGCGCCTGGAGGTCGGCGAGGCCTTTCTGGACGACCTGTGGGGCGCGGGCCGGGTCGAGCCCGACGACTTCGCCGCGGCCGAGGCCGACCCGCTGATCGCCCACGAGGCGGAACTGCTGCAGCACCTGGCCGCGTCCCACGCCGACCAGGTGGCCTGGCTGTGCGCGCTCGCCGCGGACGCGTCCGGCCGCCGGCGGGCGCCCACCGGTGCGGTGCCGCTGGCACTCGACCGGTTCGGGCTGCGGGTGCGCTTCACCGGGGCGGAGGGGAGCTTCGACGCCCGCTTCGAGTTCCCCGAACCGGTCCGCGGCCACCAGGAGCTGCACCGGGCGATGCACGCGCTGTTCGACGCCGCCGAGGAGGCGGCCGCCGGTCGGCGGGACCGCTGACCGGCCGTCGGCGGGCACGCCGCCCACGCCGCTACTCCCCCGCAAGGCGCTCCCGGACCCGGTCCAGGACGTCGGCGTAGCGCGCCTCCGCGCCGTGGCGCGTGGGCTCGTAGTAGCGCGTGCCGTGGATGTCGTCCGGGGCGTACTGCTGGGCCGCGATGCCGCCGGGCAGGTCGTGCGGGTACAGATAGCCCTTCCCGTGGCCGAGTTTGGCCGCGCCCTTGTAGTGGCTGTCGCGCAGATGCGCCGGGATCGGCCCGGTCTTCCCCGCGCGGACGTCCGCGAGCGCCGCGCCTATGGCCGTGGTCGCGGAGTTCGACTTGGGGGCCAGGGCCAGCGCGATGGTGGCGTGGCTGAGGGTCAGGGCCGCCTCGGGGAAGCCGATCATCGCCACCGCCTGAGCGGCGGCGACCGCCGTCTGCAGGGCGGTCGGGTCGGCGAGGCCGATGTCCTCGCTCGCCGAGATCATCAGCCGGCGCGCGATGAACCGCGGGTCCTCCCCCGCCTCGATCATGCGCGCCAGGTAGTGCAGCGCCGCGTCCACGTCGGAGCCGCGGATGGACTTGATCAGGGCGCTGGCCACGTCGTAGTGCTGGTCGCCGTCCCGGTCGTACCGCACCGCGGCACGGTCGACGGACTCCTCCAGCGTGGCCAGCGAGATCTCCCCCTCGCCCTTGGCGAGGGCCGCGCCCGCGCCGGCCTCCAGGGCGGTCAGCGCCCGCCGCGCGTCGCCGCCGGCGATGCGCAGCAGGTGGGCCTCGGCCTCCTCGGACAGCGTGACGGCGTCCTTCAGGCCGCGCTCGTCGTCGAGGGCGCGCCGCACGAGGCCGCGCAGGTCGTCGTCGGTCAGCGACTCCAGGGTGAGCAGCAGCGACCGCGACAGCAGCGGGGAGATGATCGAGAAGTACGGGTTCTCCGTGGTCGCCGCGATCAGCGTGACCCAGCGGTTCTCGACGGCGGGCAGCAGCGAGTCCTGCTGCGCCTTGCTGAAGCGGTGGATCTCGTCGAGGAAGAGGACGGTGTCCCTGCCGTAGCCGCCGGACTCGCGCTTGGCGCTCTCGATGACCGCGCGGACCTCCTTGACGCCCGCGGTGATCGCCGAGAGCTCGACGAAGCGCTTGTTGGTGGCGTGGCTGACCACGTACGCCAGCGTCGTCTTGCCGATGCCGGGCGGCCCCCACAGGATCACCGAGGAGGGACCGGCGGGACCGCCGCCGCCCTCGCCGACCAGCCGGCGCAGCGGCGAGCCGGGGCGCAGCAGGTGCCCCTGCCCCACGACCTCGTCCAGCGTGCGCGGACGCATCCGTACGGCGAGGGGACTGCCTCCCGGCTCCCTCGACTGACGTTCCTCTGCGGCTGCGGTGAACAGGTCGGGCTCCACGGCAGGAAAGCCTATGTCACCGCACCGACAGCCCGGTCAGAGGAGATGCTTGCTCCAGTACGACCACCAGCGGGTCAGGATCAGCAGGACGAGCACGCCGTACCAGAGCACGGGGACGACCCAGTGGAACTCCAGCACGACGTTGCGCAGGGCCGCCGGTGCCGGGATGATCCGGTGCTTCACGTTGTGCACGAGCGTGTACCAGAACAGCGCGATCGTGACGACCCAGGCCAGCGAGCACCACAGGCACAGCGAACCGATGCTGTACAGCGACTGGTACTGCAGCCACGTGACGAAGCCGACGCCGAAGAGCGTGCCGGCCTGCAGGCCCAGCCAGTACCAGCTGCGGTAGCGGGCCCCGGCGAAGATACCCATGCCGATGGCGATGACCACCGGGTAGGCCACCATGCCGATCATCGGGTTGGGGAAGCCGAAGGCGTGCGCCTGCTCGCTCTTCATGATGTTGCCGCAGGAGATGATCGGGTTCAGGCTGCAGCCGGGGACGAAGTTCGGGTCCTCCAGCAGCTTGAACTTGTCGATCGTGATGACCCACGAGGCGAGCAGGCCGAGGGCACCGCAGACCACGAGCAGCCAGGTGTACGCCCTGCCTGCGCCGATGCGGTCCTGGGCGGGCTGCTCCAGGTCCTCGCCGTCGGTGCGGGTCGTGTCTACCGCCGAAGTCACCATGTCGCCGTTCCGTTGGTCGGGGATCTGCCGCACTGCCCAACGCGTGTCATGCGCGGGAAGTGCCGGGTTCCATGGTGCCGTGTCCCCCGTACGAGGGACAACGAGACAAAGTGAACGCCGTGTTGACGAGCGCTACGTGTGTGAACGCCTGCGGAGTGTTACCGAGGTGCCGCGCCGCGAGCGGATCCCACTCCTCCGGGAGCAGTCCGAGGTCGTTGGCGCTGTCCAGGACACGGGCGAACAGCACCCGGGCCTCGTCCTCCCGGCCCAGCGCGGCCAGGGCGTCGGCCAGCCAGAAGGAGCACGCCAGGAAGGCCCCCTCCGTTCCCGGGACGCCGTCGGGGCCCGTGTAGCGGCGGACGAAGCCGTGCAGGTCCAGCTCGTCGCGGACGGCGTCGACGGTGCGGGCCACCCGGGGGTCGCCGGGCGGCAGGAAACCGGTCTTGACGATGAACAGCGTCGCCGCGTCGAGGGCCCGGCCGCCGTAGTGCTGGACGAAGACCCCGCGCCGCGCGTCGTAGCCGTGGGCGCAGACGTCGGCGTGGATGGCGTCGCGCAGTTCCCGCCAGCGCTCCACCGGGGCGGGCAGTCCCGTGGCCTCGGCCATGCGCACGGCCCGGTCGGCGGCGACCCAGGACATCACCTTGGAGTGCACGAAGTGCCGGCGGCCGCCGCGCACCTCCCACAACCCCTCGTCGGGCTCGCGCCAGTGGCCCTCCAGGTGCGTCAGCATCCTGCGCAGGAAGGCCCACACCTGGCGCTCCATGGGGATGCCGGCCCGCAGCGCCAGGTGCAGGGTGTCGACGACCTCGCCGTACACGTCGAGCTGGAACTGCCCGACCGCGGCATTGCCGAGCCGGACCGGGCCGGAGCCCTCGTAGCCGGGGAACCAGTCGGCGTGGGTCTCGGGCAGGTGGCGCTCCCCCGCCACGCCGTACAGGCTGCGCAGGTCGCCGGGGTCGCCGGCGATCGCCCGCAGCAGCCACTGGCGCCAGGCCGCGGCCTCCTCGCGGAAGCCGCCGCGCAGCAGGGCGGACAGGGTCATGCTGGAGTCGCGCAGCCAGCAGAAGCGGTAGTCCCAGTTGCGGACCCCGCCGATGAGCTCGGGCAGCGAGGTGGTCGGGGCGGCGACGATGCCCCCGGTGGGCTGGTAGGCCAGGGCCTTGAGGGTGATCAGCGAGCGCAGTACGGCGTCCGGGTAGTCGCCCGCGTAGCGGAACCCGGCGGCCCAGTCCTGCCACCGGGCGACGGTGGCGCGCAGCGCGGCCTCGGGGTCGGTACGGTGCGAGGCGCTCAGGTGCGAGGGCTGCCAGGTGAGGACGAAGGGCACCCGCTGCCCCGCCTCAACGGTGGCGTCGGAGCGGGTGCAGCCGTCGGAGCCGTAGGTGTGCACGCCGGGGGTCGCCCGCAGCCAGGCCGAGTCGGGGCCCGCGACCGCGACGCGGTGGTGCCCGGTGCGCCGCACCCAGGGGGCGGTGCGGCCGTAGTTGAAGCGCAGGCGCAGTTCGCTGCGCATGTCCACGGTGCCGCTCAGGCCCTCCACGATGCGGATGAGGTGCGGCGCGCGCTCGCGCTGGGGCATGAAGTCGATCACCTTGACGGCGCCGCCGGCCGTGCGCCAGTAGGTCTCCAGCACCAGGGTGCCGGCGCGGTAGGCGCGGCTCTCGCACTGTCCGCCGCCCACCGGGGCCAGCCGCCAGCTCCCGTGGCGCTCGTCGCCCAGGAGCGCGGCGAAGCAGCTCGGCGAGTCGAAGCGGGGCAGGCAGAGCCAGTCCACGGAGCCGTCCCGGCCGACAAGCGCGGCCGTCTGGAGGTCCCCGATGAGGCCGTAGTCCTCGATGAGCCTGCTCATGGTGAACCGATCACTGCGAGAATACGTACATATAAGACACTAGGGACTTTAGGCTGATCCGGGGAGCCGGGACGTCCGACCGGCTCGGGAGAGGTGCACGATGCAACGTCCGGAATGGGTGCCGGCCGGGACCGACGTGGAGACCCCCAACGCCGCCCGGGTCTACGACTACTACCTGGGCGGGTCGCACAATTTCGCGGCCGACCGCGACATGGCCCGCGAGGCCCTGGCGCTCTGGCCCGACCTCCCGGAGATCATGCGCGCCAACCGCGCGTTCCTGCGCCGGTCGGTGAGTTACGTCGCGGCCCAGGGCGTGAGCCGCTTCATCGACATCGGGTCGGGCATCCCGACGTACGGCGCCGTCCACGAGGTGGCGCGCCCGGTGCGCCCCGACACCCGGGTGGTGTACGTCGACGACGATCCGATCGCCGTGGCGCACAGCCGGCTGATGCTCAAGGACGACCCGCGCTGCGCGATGGTGGCGGCCGACATGACCGACCCCGTCGACCTGCTGTCCCGGCCCGAGATCGAGGACCTGCTGCGGCCGGGGGAACCGGTCGCCGTGCTCCTCGTCGCCGTCCTGCACTTCGTGCCGGACTCGGCCGCGCCCGCCAAGATCGTGGCCACGCTGAGGGAGGCCATGCCCCCCGGCAGCTACCTGGTGCTCTCGCACGCCTCCCAGGAGTCGCGCCCCGAGAAGGCCGCCCCCTTGGAGGCGCTCTACGCCCGGACCGCGACCCCGCTGACCATGCGCACCCGGCAGCAGGTGGCGACGTTCTTCGAGGGCTTCGAGATGGTCGAGCCCGGCATCGTGTGGCTCAACGAGTGGCACCCGGACGACCCCGAGTCGGTCGGACCGCACCCGGAGCTGCTGTCGGGCCTGACCGGGGTGGGGATACGGCCGTGACGGAGCCGCTGACCCCCGTGGGCACCCGCGACTTCACCGAGGCCTGGTACCGGCTGCTCCGCTCCGGCCAGGGGCTGGCCCTGCCGCCGCCGACGCTGGCCCGGGTCGCGGGCCGCACGGCGGAGCTGCTGCGCCGCTCGCTGGCCGGGACCGATGCGGACACCCCGCTGGCCGAGGAGGCCGCGGCCCTGCTGGTGGACGCCCACTTCACCGATCCCGAGATCCTCGCGCACGCCGTCGCCCTGCTGCACACGCAGCGGGCCGCCCCGGGCCGCCTGGCGGCCGTCTCCGGTGTTTTCGCCGCCGGATGGGCGGCGGCCCTGCGCGAGCGGACGCTGCGCGAGCAGGAGGCGATCCAGCGCGCCGCCTTCGACGCCCGCGAGGAGGCGGAACGGGCCTGGCGGGCTTCCGAGGCGCGGTTCCGCGCCCTGTTCGAGCACGCCGCCATCGGCATCGGCATGGCCGATGTGAACGGCACGATCCTCCAGGTCAACCGGGCGCTGCGGGAGCTGTTCGGGACCCGGTCGGAGGACCTGCGGGGCCGGCGGGTCACCGACCTGGTGCATCCGGAGGACGCGCCGGGGGTGTGGGAGGCGTACGAGGACCTGGTGCAGGGGCGGCGGGACCGCTTCACCTGCGACAAGCCGTACTACCGGCACGACGGGGAGGTGGTCTGGACGCATCTGACGGTCTCGCTGATCCGCGGTGAGAACGGCGAGCCCCGCTACCAGGTGGCGATGGTCGAGGACATCACCGACCGGTACCGCCTCCAGGAGCGGCTGCGCCACCAGGCGACGCACGACCCGCTCACCGGGCTGCCGAACCGGGCGGCCTTCTTCGAGCGGCTGGAGGCCCTGTTCGAGGAGCCGCAGCCGGACGCCCGCTTCGGCCTGTGCTACGTCGACCTGGACGGCTTCAAGGTCGTCAACGACAGCCTGGGGCACGAGACCGGCGACCTGCTGCTCGCGGCGGTGGCCGAGCGCCTGGACACCGCGCTCACCCCGCTCGGGCACCTGGTGGCCCGGCTCGGCGGCGACGAGTTCGTGGTGCTGCTGGAGGACTGCCGGGGCGAGGAGGAGGCGGTGGCCGTCGCCAAGCTCGTCCTGACGACCCTCGCCCGGCCCTTCCTGATCGCCGGTCACAAACTGGCCATCGGCGCCAGCGTGGGCGTCCTGGCGCGCACCGTGGCGGCGACCACGCCGGGCGCCGCGGTGCGCGCGGCCGATCTGACGCTGTACCGGTCGAAGGAGTCCGGGCGCGGCCGGTGGACGCTGTTCGACCCGACGCAGAACGCGCGCGCGGTGAGCCGGTACGCGATCTCCGTCCGGCTGCCGGTGGCGCTGGACCGCGGCGAGTTCTTCGTGGACTACCAGCCGCTGTGCGCGCTGTCCGACGGCAGCCTGGCCGCGGTCGAGGCCCTGGTGCGCTGGCGCCATCCGCAGTTCGGGGTGCTGGGCCCGGACGAGTTCGTGGCGACGGCGGAGGAGACCGGGCTGATCATGCCGCTGGGGCGGTGGATCCTGGAGCGGGCGATCGGGCAGGCCGCGGAGTGGGTGCGCCGGTTCGGGGACGCGGCACCGCAGATCAATGTGAATCTGGCGGTGCGTCAGGCACGCAACCCGGGGCTGGTGAACGACATCACGCGCATCCTGGACAACAGCGGCCTCGACCCCCGCCGGCTCCAGCTGGAGATCACCGAGAGCGCGGTCATCGGCCCCGAGGACGAGTCGCTGCGCGCCCTCCAGGCACTCGCCGACGCCGGTGTCTCTCTGGCGGTGGACGACTTCGGCACCGGCTGGTCGAACCTCGCCTATCTGCGGAACCTCCCGGTGTCCGGGCTGAAGATCGCGGGCACCTTCGTGTCGGACACCCACCAGCACGGGTCGGAGGAGCCGGTGGGCTGGCGGATCGTCGGGGGGCTGGTGTCGCTGGCGCACGCGCTGGGCCTGACCGTCACCGCGGAGGGCGTGGAGACCCCGCAGCACGCGCGGTGGCTGCGCTCGCTGGGCTGCGACTGGGGGCAGGGGTGGCACTTCGGCCGGCCCGTTGCGCCGCAGGAGATCGCCCGGAGAATCACCGAAGGTCACTCTGCGTACCCCATGAGCAAAAGCGAGGCAAAGTAAGGGCCGAAATCTTGACTCTGCGTGAGGGCCGCGAGTTAGATGAAGTTCCGGAGGCGATTGATCCGGATCATCCGGTTTCGTGGTGTTACGCGGCCGGTGACGGTTCCCGCCTCACGGTGGACGCTCCGGCGTCCCGGATCGAGAACACCGTCCCGCACCGTCCCACACCGTCATGGACCGCCCTCATGGCAGCTGAACCCGTCACCGGCACCACCGCGCGGACCGCCCGCCTCGCGGCATCCTCCGCCGGCCGGCCCGCGCCTCGTGAACGACGGTTCCCGGCCCTCACCGGGACACCGGACCACCTACTTCCCCGCCCGGGCGGGGAACCAGGCCACTCCTGGGTACCGCCCGCGGCGGGGAAGCGATGAGCGGCGCCGACCGGCGCACCCGCGCGGCCTGCCCCTGCCCCGTCGCCCGCGACTCGCTCTACACCCCTGCCCGCGTCGTCGAACCGGATCCGACCGCCACCGGCGAACACCACTCGCCGGGTGGTACGGGACCGCTCGGTGCCGCCGACACGGACAGACGCGTGTTGGCGTGGGAGCGACTGCATGGACACCCGCTCGGGACGGCCACTTCCCACGGTACGCCCGGCGCTCCCGCCGGACCGTGCCGCGCGCCGGCCGACGCCGCCCGTCGCGAACCCCTCATGTGCGGCTCGCGTGCGCCGACGGCCCGCGGTCCGGCCCCGGGCGCACCGGCCGGACCGCGTGGCGCGCGGGTCAGGCCAGCCGCTCGCGCAGGGCGCCGACGATCCGGTCGACCGGCACGGCGGTCTGCTCCCCGCTCTCCAGGTCCTTCAGCTGCACGACGCCCTCGGCGAGATCGCGCTCACCGGCGACGATCGCGAACCGGGCGCCCGAACGGTTGGCGGACTTCATGGCGTTCTTCAGGCCCTTGCCGCCGAAGGCGAAGTCCGTGGCGACACCGGCCCTGCGCAGCCCGGTGACCGCGCCGAACAGCACCCGGCGCGCCTCCTCGCCCATCGGCACCGCGAACACCTGCGTGGGCGCGGGCAGTTCGAGCTCCACGCCCTCGGCCTTCAGCGCCAGAACGGTGCGGTCCACGCCGAGCGCCCAGCCCACCGACGGCAGCGCGGGGCCGCCGATCATCTCGGACAGGCCGTCGTAGCGGCCGCCGCCGCCGACCGCGGACTGCGAGCCCAGACCGTCGTGGACGAACTCGAAGGTGGTGCGGGTGTAGTAGTCCAGACCGCGCACCAGCTTGGGGTCGTCCTCGTACTCCACGCCCGCCGCCGTCAGCAGTTCGCGCACCTGCTCGTGGTAGGCCTTGCAGGCCTCGCACAGGTGGTCGCGCATCATCGGGGCGCCGACGAGCTGCTTCTGGACGCTCTCGCGCTTGTCGTCCAGCACGCGCAGCGGGTTGATCTCGATGCGCCGGCGGGTGTCCTCGTCGAGGTCGAGGGCGCGCAGGAAGTCCTGGAGCGCGGCCCGGTAGACCGGACGGCACTCCTTGTCGCCCAGTGAGTTGAGCAGCAGGCGGAAGGTGCGCAGTCCGAGCGACCGGTACGCGTCCACGGCCAGGATGATCAGCTCGGCGTCCAGCACCGGGTCCTCGGCGCCGATCGCCTCCGCGCCCACCTGGGAGAAGTGGCGGTAACGCCCGGCCTGCGGACGCTCGTAGCGGTAGTAGGAGCCGGAGTACCAGAGCTTGACCGGCAGGTTGCCGGTCTTGTGCAGATTGGCCTCCAGCGCGGCGCGCAGCACCGAGGCGGTGCCCTCGGGGCGCAGCGCGAGGTGCGTGCCGCCCTTGGTGGTGAGGGTGTACATCTCCTTGGTCACGATGTCGGTGGACTCGCCGACACCGCGCGAGAACAGCTCCACCGTCTCGAAGCCGGGGGTCTCCACATAGCCGTAGCCGGCCCGCCGCAGCGGCGCGGCGATCGCCTCGCGTACCGCCAGGAACACGGCGGAATCGGGCGGCAGAAGGTCGTACGTGCCCTTGGGGGCCTTGAAAGTGCTCACAGGAAGTCTCTCGTCACATTCCTCGTCGCGGAGTCGCCGTCCGTCCGGCGTCCCCGAGGCCGCGGGCCAACTCCGCGAGATACGGATTGGAGGCGCGCTCACGGCCGATGGTCGTCTGGGGACCGTGACCGGACAGCACCACGGTCGAGTCGTCGAGCGGCAGGCACACACGTGCCAGCGACGCCAACAGCTCGTCCGTGTCACCGCCGGGCAGGTCGGTGCGTCCGACGGAGCCGGCGAACAGCAGGTCGCCCGAGAAGAACACCGAGGGGATCTCGGCGGTCTCGGGAAGCCTGAAGGCCACCGACCCCTTGGTATGGCCGGGCGCGTGCGCCACGGTCAGCTCCAGACCGGCCAGCTCCAGGCTGCTGCCGTCGGAGAGCTCCCTGACGTCGTCGGGCTCCCCGATGGTGAGTTCACCGAGCAGTTGGGCACCGATGGAACGTCCGAGGGCCTTCTCCGGGTCGTCCAGCATGTAGCGGTCGCGGGGGTGGATCCAGGCCGGGACGCCGTGCGCCCCGCAGACCGGAACGACCGAGGCCACATGGTCGATGTGGCCGTGGGTGAGGATGACGGCGACGGGCTTGAGACGGTGTTTGGCGAGCGTGTCCTCGACACCCTGGGTCGCTTCGTGACCCGGGTCGATGATCACGCACTCCTCACCGGCGGCGGGGGCCACCACATAGCAATTGGTGCCCCAGGCCCCGGCGGGGAACCCGGCAATGAGCACGTTCGTCCTTCTGTCGGCTGTCGTTCGCGGCAGGTCGTGCCGCCCGAGGGCGACGTCCTGAGCCTACCGGCGTGAACGCGGCCATCGCGAACCAGTAACGTCGCTGGACTGTGGGCGTGGCGGAAGCGAAGATCGGCCACGACGTACCAAGCAGAGACAGACGTACAGGCACACTCGACAGTTCGAGCAGAGGGCATCGGGAGACGGCTCAGTGGTCACCAAGGATCAGCGGCGGCGCCAGCTCGCCCGGGAGAAGTTCGAGCGGCAGCAGGAGCGCCGGGTGGGTGCGCGCAACCGCGCACGGCAGCGCAACACGGTGATCGCCGTCGTCGTGGCGGTCGTCCTGGCGGCCGGGGCCACGGCCTGGGCCGCCGGCGCGTTCACCGGCGACAGCAAGCAGGACGAGGCGGCCGCCAAGGCGTCCCCCAGCGCGGCGGCCAGCAGCGCGCCCAGCAAGGCGCCCGACCCGTGCGCCAAGCCCGCCGAGGGCGCCCCCGGCACCGAGCAGTGGAAGAAGGAGCCCGCGGTCACCGTCGACGCGGCCAAGAAGTACACCTTCGATCTGCAGACCACCTGCGGCGACATCGCTCTGGACCTCGACGCGAAGAACGCGCCGCACACGGTCAACTCCTTCGCCTTCCTGGCCGGCAAGGGCTACTTCGACCACACCAAGTGCCACCGGCTCACCACCTCCGGCATCTACGTGCTCCAGTGCGGCGACCCGACGGGCTCCGGCTCCGGCGGTCCCGGCTACACGATCCCGGACGAGAACCTGAAGGCGACGTCGGTCGCCAAGGGCACGTACCCGGCGGGCACCGTCGCGATGGCCAACACCGGCCAGCCGCACACCGGTGGCAGCCAGTTCTTCCTCGTCTACCAGGACAGCCCGCTCCCGCCGACCTACACGCCGTTCGGCACGATCACGGCCGACGGCATGGCGGTGCTCAAGAAGATCGCCGCAGCCGGGGACTCCACGGGCGCCGGTGACGGCGCCCCGAACGCGACCGTGGTGATCAACAAGGCGACGGTCAGCGCGTCCTGAGCCGCGTCCCCGCACCCGCTCGGTGAATTCGCGGGTGCGGGATGCGGACAGCCGGGCCACCGGTCGCCTATGTTGGCGTTGTGTAGGGTGCCTGCGCCGACGGCCGCACCGCGCGAGCGGGCCCGTCGGGACCGGCCAGGGCACGGCCCGGCCGGATGGAACTGTGGACGATGCCGTGTGCCGTGAAGAGGCCGGGCATCACGTGGAGGAGGCGCTGTGAGCAGCGACCCGTGGGGCCGCGTCGACGAGACGGGGACCGTGTACGTGCGTACGGCCGAGGGCGAGCGTGAAGTCGGCTCGTGGCAGGCGGGCTCCCCCGAGGAGGCGCTGGCCTACTTCGAGCGGAAGTACGAGGGTATCGTCGTCGAGATCGGCCTCCTCGAACGCCGGGTGAAGACCACCGACCTGTCCGCCAAGGACGCGCTGACGGCCATCGAGCACCTGCGCACCGCGGTGACCGAGGCGCATGCCGTCGGCGACCTGGCGGCGCTGGGCGAGCGGCTGGACGCGCTCACCGCGCTGGTCGACTCGCGCCGTGAAGAGCGCAAGGTGGCCAAGGCCAAGGCCTCCGAGGAGGCGAAGACGGCCAAGGAGGCCCTGGTCGTCGAGGCGGAGCAGCTGGCCGAGAGCGAGCAGTGGCGTTCCGCCGGCGAGCGCCTGCGCGCGCTCGTCGACACCTGGAAGGGCCTGCCCCGCCTGGACCGCAAGACCGACGACGAGCTGTGGCACCGCTTCAGCCACGCCCGTTCGGTCTTCTCCAAGCGCCGCAAGGGGCACTTCGCGCAGCTCGACGCGCAGCGCGAGGAGGCCAGGCAGCACAAGGAGAAGCTGGTGGAGGAGGCGCAGGCGCTGTCCGGCTCCACCGACTGGGGTCCGACCGCGGCGCGCTACCGCGAGCTGATGACCGAGTGGAAGGCCGCCGGCCGCGCGCAGCGCGAGGCCGAGGACGACCTGTGGAACCGTTTCCGCGGCGCCCAGGACGTCTTCTTCGCGGCCCGCTCCGAGGTCTTCGCGGAGCGGGACACCGAGCAGCGCGAGAACCTCACGCTCAAGGAGGAGCTGGCCATCGAGGCCGAGAAGCTGCTCCCGGTGACCGACCTCAAGTCGGCCCGCGCTGCGTTCCGAGGCATCAACGAGCGCTGGGAGGCGATCGGTCACGTGCCGCGCGACGCCCGGCCCCGGATCGAGGCCCGCATGCACGCGGTCGAGCGCGCCATCCACGACACCGAGGAGTCGGAGTGGCGGCGCACCAACCCCGAGGCGCGGGCCCGGGCGGCGGGTCTGACCGGCCAGCTCCAGGCCGCTGTCGACAAGCTGCGTGATCAGATCGAGAAGGCGGGCGCCGCGGGGAACACCGCCAAGGCCGAGAAGCTCCAGCGCGAGCTGGACGGCCGGCAGGCGCTGCTCGACCAGGCGCTGAAGTCCCTCGACGAGTTCAGCGGCTGAGAGCCGTCCCGGCCGGACCGGCCGGCAAGCCCGCAGGGCCCGTACGCGGTCGCGTACGGGCCCTGCGGGCTGTTGCGGTCCTCCCCCGGGGCCGCGGGCTTCCGGGGCCCCGGGGAGGCCGTCAGCGCTGCCGTGCCGAGGTGACCCGGTAGACGTCGTAGACGCCCTCCACGCCGCGGACCGCCTTCAGGACGTGGCCGAGGTGCTTGGGGTCGCCCATCTCGAACGTGAAGCGGGAGGTGGCGACCCGGTCGCGGGAGGTCTGGACGGCCGCGGACAGGATGTTGACGTGCTGGTCGGACAGCACGCGCGTGACGTCCGACAGCAGGCGGGCGCGGTCCAGGGCCTCGACCTGGATGGCGACCAGGAAGACCGACGACTGCGTCGGCGCCCACTCGACGTCGATGATCCGCTCGGGCTGCTGCGACAGCGCCTCGACGTTGACGCAGTCCGCACGGTGCACCGAGACGCCGTTGCCACGGGTGACGAAGCCGATGATCGGGTCGCCGGGCACCGGGGTGCAGCAGCGCGACAACTTGACCCATACGTCCCGCTCGCCCTTGACGATCACACCCGGGTCGGCGGCCGACCGCCGCTTGGTGCGGCTCCGCGAGGGCATCGTGATCTCGGCGATGTCCTCGGTCGCGCCCTCCTCGCCGCCCAGCGCCTCGACGAGCTTCTGCACCACCGACTGCGCGGTGATGTGCCCCTCGCCGATCGCCGCGTACAGCGCGGAGATGTCGGGGTAGCGCATCTCGTGGGCCAGGGTGACGAGCGAGTCGCCGGTGAGCACGCGCTGAATCGGCAGGCCCTGCTTGCGCATGGCCCGCGCGATGGCGTCCTTGCCCTGCTCGACGGCCTCCTCGCGGCGTTCCTTGGAGAACCAGGCGCGGATCTTGTTGCGCGCCCGCGGGGACTTGACGAAGCCGAGCCAGTCGCGGGACGGGCCCGCGCCGGCGGCCTTGGAGGTGAAGACCTCCACGGTGTCGCCGTTGTCGAGGGTCGACTCCAGCGGCACCAGGCGGCCGTTGACGCGCGCGCCGATGGTCCGGTGACCGACCTCGGTGTGCACGGCGTACGCGAAGTCGACCGGGGTGGCGCCCGCGGGAAGTGCGATGACGTCGCCCTTGGGCGTGAAGACGAAGACCTCGTTGCGGGACAGGTCGAAGCGCAGCGACTCCAGGAACTCGCCCGGGTCCTCCGTCTCCTTCTGCCAGTCCAGCAACTGCCGCAGCCACGCCATGTCGTTGACCGCGTCGTCCTTCTTCGCGGACTTCGGGCTGTCGGTACGCACCTTGGAGGCGCCGGCGACGGCCTCCTGCTTGTACTTCCAGTGCGCCGCGATGCCGTACTCGGCGCGGCGGTGCATGTCGAAGGTGCGGATCTGGATCTCGACCGGCTTGCCGCTGGGCCCGATGACCGTCGTGTGCAGCGACTGGTACATGTTGAACTTGGGCATCGCGATGTAGTCCTTGAACCGCCCCGGCACCGGGTTCCACCGCGCGTGGATGGTGCCCAGCGCCGCGTAGCAGTCGCGGACGGTGTCGACCAGGACCCGGATGCCCACCAGGTCGTAGATCTCGGCGAAGTCGCGGCCCCGCACGATCATCTTCTGGTACACGCTGTAGTAGTGCTTCGGGCGGCCGGTGACGGTCGCCTTGATGCGGGCCGCGCGCAGGTCCTGCTGCACCTGGTCGGTGACGACCGCCAGGTACTCGTCGCGCTTGGGGGCGCGCTCCGCGACCAGGCGCACGATCTCGTCGTACATCTTGGGGTAGAGGATCGCGAACGCGAGGTCCTCCAGCTCCCACTTGATGGTGTTCATGCCCAGCCGGTGCGCCAGCGGGGCGTAGATCTCCAGCGTCTCGCGGGCCTTCTTCTCCTGCTTTTCCCGCTTGAGGTACCGCATGGTGCGCATGTTGTGCAGGCGGTCGGCGAGTTTGATCACCAGGACGCGCGGGTCCTTGGCCATCGCCACGACCATCTTGCGCACGGTCTCGGCCTGCGCGGCCTCGCCGAACTTGACCTTGTCGAGCTTGGTGACGCCGTCCACCAGCAGGGCGACGGAATCGCCGAAGTCGCGGCGCAGCGCGTCCAGGCCGTACTCGGTGTCCTCCACCGTGTCGTGCAGCAGCCCGGCCATCAGCGTGGCCGGGTCCATGCCGAGCTCGGCGAGGATCGTCGTCACCGCGAGCGGGTGCGTGATGTACGGGTCGCCGCTCTTGCGCTTCTGGCCGCGGTGCCAGCGCTCCGCCACCTGGTAGGCGCGCTCGATCTGGCGCAGCTGCGACGTGTCGCCCTTGGGGTCGTTGCTGCGCACTATGCGCAGCAGGGGCTCCAGCACCGGGTTGTACGGGCTGGACCGCTGCACGCCCAGCCGGGCGAGACGGGCGCGGACGCGGTTCGAGGAGGTCGCGGGCCGGTTCGGCGCCACGCTGCCGGGCGTCCGCACGGGGCGGGCCCCCGGTGTCGCCGGCGGGGCCTTGGGAGCGGTGCTCTCCGCGGGGGCGGCGGGCGCGGCGGAAGGAGCCGCGGAGACGGAGGACGCCTCGCGTCCCTCCGCGGCGGTCTTCGGCTGGGTCGACCTGGCCTCGTCTTGCAAGGGCACTCCTTCTGGGCCCCTCCTGTCCGAGAACGGGCAAGGAGGGAGAGTCCGGTACACCATGGTAGCGATGTGACCGGGGGAACCGCGTCCTGTCCCGTCCCTCCCGTCCCGCAGCACGGCAAAACGGGCCCCCGCGGGGGCGAGGAGGAGGCCCCTCCCGGGCGGCACCCCTCCGGAAACGCCTGTGGTGGCCGGCCGGCCGGGCGGGCCCCACAGGGACGGAGCAAGAGCCGCGCTCAGACGGCGATCAGGACCTCCAGCGGGGCCCCGGCCAGGGACGGGGCGAGGCGCTCGCGGCCGCCCAGGAAGCCGAGCTCCAGCAGGACGGCGACACCGGCGACCTCGGCGCCGGTACGGCGGACGAGGTCGAGGGAGGCCTCGGCCGTCCCGCCGGTGGCGAGGACGTCGTCGATGACAAGGACCCGGTCGCCGGCTCCGAACGCGTCCTGGTGGACCTCGATCTCGGCCGTGCCGTACTCCAGCTCGTACCGCTGCCCGTGCGTGGCCGCCGGGAGCTTGCCCGCCTTGCGGACGGGGACGAAGCCCAGTCCGGCGCGGGCCGCGGCTGGGGCGGCGAGGATGAACCCGCGCGCCTCCAGCCCGACGACCTTGTCGGCGCCGTGCCGGATGCAGACCTCGGCGAGGGCGTCGACCAGGGCGCCGAAGGCGACGGGGTCGGCGAGCAGCGGGGTGATGTCCTTGAACATCACCCCGGCCCTGGGGTAGTCGGGCACGTCCCGGATGCGGCTGAGCAGCAGGCTGCGCAGCTCGCCCCGGGCGGCGTCCGTTGTCGTCATCAGTGGTGTTCCTCGGTGCTTCTGCTTCAGCGGCGCTTGCCGGACGGGCGGTTGCGGCCCCGGTTGCGGGACGGCGACTCGCGCCGGCCGCCGGAGGCCCCGGCGGTGGCGGCGTGCGGGTCGTCGTCGCCGTGGTCACCGTGATCGCCGTGGTCACCGCCGCCGTGGTCGCCGTCGGCCGGGCCGTGCGAGTCCTGCGGGTCGTCCCCGCCCTGCTCGCCACGGCGGGCGTCGGCCGCGCGCTTGGCGAGCACCCGCTTGCGCAGGGCCTTCATCTCCGGGTCGCGCTCCTTGAGGTCCGCGACCAGCGGGGTCGCGATGAAGATCGAGGAGTACGCACCGGCGGTGAGGCCGACGAAGAGCGACAGCGCGATGTCGTTGAGCGTGCCCGCGCCGAGCAGACCGCCACCGACGAACAGCAGGCCGGCGACCGGCAGCAGCGCCACGACCGTGGTGTTGATCGACCGCACCAGGGTCTGGTTGAGGCTGCGGTTGGCGAGCTCGCTGTAGGTGTAGCGGTTCTGCTTGGTGATGTCCTTGGTCGTCTCCTTCAGACCGTCGAAGACGACGACGGTGTCGTAGAGGGAGTAACCGAGGACGGTGAGCAGACCGATCACCGTGCCGGGCGTGACCTCGAAGCCGACGATCGCGTAGACGCCGATGGTGATCGTGAGGTCGTGCAGCAGCGCGATCAGGGCGGCCACGGCCTTGCGCCACTCGAAGGCGATCGCCATGTAGATCGTCACGAGGACCATGAAGATCACCAGGCCTTCGAAGGCCTTCTTGGAGATCTCCTCGCCCCAGCTCGGACCGATGATCTGCGGGTCGATGTCGGCCGGCTTGATGTCCAGGTCCTTGGCGATCTCGCCCTGGTACTGCTTGGCCTCGTCGAGCGTGATGTCGCTGATCTGGATACGGACGCTGCCCGTGCCCAGCTTCTGCACCAGGGCCTGGTGGTCGCCGGAGTCGCCGTCGATCCGGTCCTGGACCTGGGACACCGACATCGAGGTCTTGGGCGTGGTGAAGACCGCGCCGCCGGAGAACTCGATACCGAGCTTCAGGCCGTTGACGGCCAGACCCAGGATCGCGGCGACCGTGATCAGGATCGAGACGCCGTACCAGAGCTTGCGCTTGCCCACGAAGTCGTAGGCGATCTCGCCCCGGTGCAGGCGGTGCCCGAGGTTTCCGAGCCGGGACATCAGGCCTCCTTGACGTCGGTACGGCCCGCGGGGCGGCGGGTGCGGCGCAGCGGGGGTGTGACGCCCAGGGCGCGCGGGTCGAGTCCGGACCAGGGGTGTCCGCCTGCGTAGAACTTCTTGCGCGCGAGGATCGTCATGAGGGGCTTGGTGAACAGGAAGACCACCGCGACGTCGAGCAGCGTCGTCAGGCCGAGGGTGAAGGCGAAGCCCTGCACCTTGCCGACCGAGACGATGAACAGGACGGCGGCGGACAGGAACGACACGAAGTCCGAGACGAGGATCGTGCGCCGGGCGCGCGGCCATCCGCGGGCCACGGCGGGCTGCAGGGAGCGGCCCTCGCGCAGCTCGTCACGGATGCGTTCGAAGAACACGATGAAGGAGTCGGCGGTGATACCGATGGCGACGATGGCACCGCAGACCGCCGGCAGGTTCAGCGCGAAGCCGATGGCCGGGCCGAGCAGCGTCATGATCTCGTAGGTCAGGATCGCCGAGACCACGAGGCTGAGGATCGCGACGAAGCTCAGGCCCCGGTAGTACGCGATCAGGTAGAGCATGACCAGCACGAGGCCGACCGCACCGGCGATGATGCCGCCGTGCAGCTGCTCGCCGCCGACCGCCGCGGAGACCTTGGTGACGTCGGACTTGTCGAAGGTCAGCGGCAGGGAGCCGTAGGACAGGACGTTGGCCAGGTCCTGCGCGCTCTCCTGGGTGAAGCTGCCGTAGATCTCGGCGCTGCCGCTGAGGGTCTGGTTCACCGAGGGGGCGGAGACGACCTCGTTGTCCAGCACGATCGCGAACTGGTTGTTCGGCTGCTGCTGCTGGGACAGGACCGAGGTGATCTTCGAGAAGTCCTTGGAGCCGGCGCCGTCGAACGACAGGGTGACGACCCAGCCGTTGCCGGTCTGGGTGTCGTACTGGGCGGCGGCCTTCTTGACGTTCTTGCCGTCGACCGCGGACGGGCCCAGCGCGTACTTGGCACGGCCGTCCTGGCTGCACGCGACGATCTTGTCGGTCGGCTTGGCCTTCAGGTTGAGGTTGGCGCGGGCTTCCTTGTCGGAGCAGTCCAGCGCCGCGAGCTTCGCCTGGAGGTCGGCCGGGATCGAGGTGTCCAGCGTGCTGCCCGGGGCGGGCGGGGCGGCCGGCTCACTCGCCGGCGCCGTCGGGGCCTGCGAGGCCGGGGCGGACGGCGTGGAGGACGAGCCGGACTTCAGCGCGTCGGTGACGGCGCGGCCCTGCGTCGTGGCGCTCGAGCTCGGGGAGCTCGTCGTCCCGGCCTTGGCCGTCGACGAAGGCGAGGCCGGCGACGACGCCTTGCCCGTGGGGCTGGACGAGGGGGAGGGCGGGGCGGCCGGGGTGCCCGCCACCTCGGCGAGCACGGGGCGGAAGAAGAGCTGGGCGGTGGTGCCCACCTGCTTCTCCGCCTGGTCCGCGTTCGTGCCCTTGGGGATGTTGACGATGATGTTGCGATCGCCCTGCGTCTGGACCTCGGCCTCGGACACACCGAGACCGTTGACACGCCGCTCGATGATGCCGACGGCGGTGTCCATGTTGGTCTTGTTGATCGCGTTGGTCTGATCGCTCTTGGCCGTCAACGTGATGCTCGTGCCGCCGGCGAGGTCGATGCCCAGCCGCGGCGTCGTGTGGCCGGAGAGGAACATCCCTCCCGTGAGCGCCACGATGGCCAGCAGGATCACTGCCAGCGCCCGCCCGGGGTATCCCTGGCTCCCCGAGGGCTTGCGGCCCCTCTTCGGTGCTGCCACCTTCTCGATTCTCCCTGTCCAACCGCCCTGCGGACCTGCGCTCGCAGCAGGGCGGCACGATGTGTTGTACGGACGTGCCGACGCGTGAAACGTACCTGCCCCGGGTGTCGTCCCGGGGCGGTGGCGTTACTTGGAGTCGGTGCCGTCCGTCTTGGGGGCGTCCTGTGCCTTGGCCTCGTCGGTGGACTTGGCGAGGTCGACGCGGTCCTCGTCCTCGGCGGAGTCGTCGCCGTGCTCGGCGTCGGTGGCCTCGAACTGCGGCTCGGGCTCCGGCTCGATGCCGTGGACGATGCGGTCGTACTCGGCCTGGTCCAGCACGGCGGCGATGGCGTTCTTCGCGAAGTGCGCGTGCACGCCGTCGGCCAGCTCGAGCAGCACCGTGTCGTCGTTGACCTCCTTGACGACCGCGTACATACCGCCGATGGTGCGGATGCCCGCACCCGGCGCCATCTGGTCGCGCATGTTCACGGCCTGGCGCTGCTTGTTCTTGGCGGAGCGGGTCATCAGCAGCATGACACCGATGATCAGAACGAAAGGCAGAAGCTGGATGAGGTTCATGGTGTCAGGACGGTCCTTCGCACGGCCGCGGTGGCCTCGTCTACGGGATCTACGGGATCTACTCGATTGACTCGTCGTTCCGAGGGACGACGTCGGCGGAGTCTAAGCGTTCGTTCGCCGCTGGAACAACGCCAAGCATTACACCGTGGTTCCTGCGGCGGCGAGTCTCCCCGCCGTCAAGGGCCGAACAGCCCGTCTTGCCCGGGTCCGGCGCCCTGCGGGGGCACGAGTCCAAGGTGTGCCCACGCGGCGCGCGTGGCCACGCGGCCGCGCGGCGTACGTGCCAACAGCCCCTCGCGCACCAGGAACGGCTCGGCCACCTCCTCCACCGTCTCGCGCTCCTCCCCCACGGCCACCGCCAGTGTCGACAGCCCCACGGGGCCCCCGCCGAAGAGCTTCAGCAGGGCCTGCAGAACGGCCCGGTCCAGGCGGTCCAGGCCGCGGCCGTCGACCTCGTAGACGTCCAGGGCGCTGGCGGCGATCTCGCGGGTGACCCGGCCGTCCGCCTTGACCTGGGCGAAGTCCCGGACACGGCGCAGGAGTCGGTTGGCGATGCGCGGGGTGCCACGGGAGCGGCCGGCGATCTCGGCGGCGCCCTCGGCATCGATGCCGACGTCGAGGAGCCGGGCGGAACGGTGGATGACGCGCTCCAGTTCGGCCGGGGCGTAGAACTCCATGTGGCCGGTGAAGCCGAAGCGGTCGCGCAGCGGCGGGGGCAGCAGTCCGGCCCGGGTGGTGGCGCCGACCAGGGTGAACGGCGGCAGTTCCAGGGGGATCGCGGTGGCGCCGGGGCCCTTGCCGACGATCACGTCGACGCGGAAGTCCTCCATCGCCATGTAGAGCATCTCCTCGGCGGGCCGCGACATCCGGTGGATCTCGTCGAGGAAGAGCACCTCGCCCTCCGCGAGGGAGGACAGGATCGCGGCCAGGTCGCCCGCGTGCTGGATCGCGGGGCCCGAGGTGATGCGGATGGGAGCGCCCATCTCGGCCGCGATGATCATCGACAGCGTGGTCTTGCCGAGCCCGGGGGCGCCGGAGAGCAGCACGTGGTCGGCGGTCCCACCGCGCTGGCGGGCGGCCTTGAGCACCAGGTCCAGCTGCTCGCGGACCCGTTCCTGCCCGACGAACTCCTCCAGCGCCTTGGGCCGCAGCGCCGCCTCGACGGCCTGGTCCTCGCCGTCGGCGTCGGCGCCGACCAGACGGTCGGCGGTGGTCGGTACGGACTCGTCGTCCCAGTTCACTTCGGTGCGCCTTACGGTCAGCGGCCCGCGGTCGGCGGGCGGGGAGGTCAGCGGGTCCGGTTCAGGGTCTGCAGGGCGGCCCGCAGCAGCGCGCCGACGTGCGGCTCGGCACTCGCCTCGGCCTGCGGTGCGACGGCGGCGACGGCCTCCTCGGCCTCCCGGGGCTGGTAGCCGAGGCCGATGAGCGCGGTGTGCAGCTGCTCGCGCCAGGAAGCGGGCCCGGCCGCCACGGCGGGGCGGCCGGCCGGGCTGCCCACGGGGGCGCCGAGGCGGTCCTTGAGTTCGAGCAGCAGGCGCTGCGCGCCCTTCTTGCCGATGCCGGGCACCGCGGTCAGGGCCTTCTCGTCGCCCGTGGCGACCGCGACGCGCAGCGCGTCGGGGCTGTGCACGGCCAGCATCGCCTGGGCCAGCCGGGGGCCGACGCCGCTGGCGGTCTGCAGCAGTTCGAAGACCTGGCGCTCGTCGTCGTCGGCGAAGCCGTAGAGGGTGAGGGAGTCCTCGCGGACGACGAGCGAGGTGGCCAGCCGGGCCGGCTCGCCCAGCCGGAGCGCGGCCAGGGTGCCCGGGGCGCACTGCACGGCCATGCCGATCCCGCCGACCTCGATGACCGCGGTGTCGGGGGCGAGGGCCGCGACGGGCCCGCTGACGAAGGCGATCATGACGTGCGCTCCTGGATTCGTGCTCGGGCGGCCGCGTGCGCCTGCTGGAGGCGGTTGGTCGCGGTGCCGCGCCAGATGTGACAGATGGCCAAGGCCAGCGCGTCGGCGGCGTCCGCGGGCTTCGGCGGGGCGTCCAGCCGCAGCAGCCTGGTGACCATGGCCCCGACCTGGGCCTTGTCGGCCCGGCCGCTGCCGGTGACGGCGGCCTTGACCTCGCTCGGGGTGTGCAGGTGCACCGGCAGGCCGCGGCGCGCGGCGCACAGGATGGCGACCGCGCTCGCCTGCGCCGTGCCCATCACGGTGCGGACATTGTGCTGGCTGAACACCCGCTCCACGGCGACCGCTTGGGGCCGGTGCTCGTCCAGCCAGGCCTCGATGCCGCGTTCGACGAGGACGAGGCGTTCGCCGATGTCCGCGTCGGCGGGGGTGCGGACGACCCCGACTCCGGCCATCCGCAGGGGTGTTCCGGGGGCGCCGTCCACCACGCCGATACCGCACCGGGTCAGTCCCGGGTCCACGCCGAGCACACGCACCGCGCCCCTCCCTCCTTCGGTCAGCCGTTCAGCCGTTCCTGGAGGTTATCGGGTGGCACCGACAACGACGGCGGCCCGGTGGGGGTGTGTCCCCACCGGGCCGCCGCCCGGGCCGTGTGCGCCGCGCGGGCTCAGACGTCGACCTTCTCCATGACCTCGTCGGAGACGTCGAAGTTGGCGAAGACGTTCTGCACGTCGTCGCTGTCCTCGAGCGCGTCGATGAGCTTGAAGATCTTCCGGGCGCCCTCCTCGTCCAGTTCCACCTGCATGGTGGGGACGAAGTTGGCCTCCGCGGAGTCGTAGTCGATGCCCGCCTCCTGGAGCGCGGTGCGGACCGCGACGAAGTCGGTGGCCTCGCTCAGCACCTCGAAGGACTCACCGAGGTCGTTGACCTCCTCGGCGCCCGCCTCCAGGACCGCCGCGAGCACGTCGTCCTCGGTGAGCCCGGCCTTGGGGACGATCACGACGCCCTTGCGGTTGAACAGGTAGGACACCGAGCCCGGGTCTGCCATGGAGCCGCCGTTGCGGGTCATCGCGACGCGGACGTCGGAGGCGGCACGGTTGCGGTTGTCGGTGAGGCACTCGATGAGCACCGCGACACCGTTCGGGCCGTAGCCCTCGTACATGATCGTCTCGTAGTCGGCACCGCCCGCCTCGAGACCGGCACCGCGCTTGACCGCGCTGTCGATGTTCTTGTTGGGCACCGAGCTCTTCTTCGCCTTCTGGATGGCGTCGAAAAGGGTCGGGTTGCCGGAGATGTCGGCACCGCCGGCGCGTGCCGCAACTTCGATGTTCTTGATCAGCTTCGCGAAGAGCTTGCCGCGCTTGGCGTCAACCACGGCCTTCTTGTGCTTCGTCGTAGCCCATTTAGAGTGGCCGGACATCAGCCTGTCTCCTTCACGTCACCGATTGCTTCACGAACACTGCGATCCTACCGGGATCGTGTCACGCGGCGGCGCGCACCATGTCGACGAAGTAGCGGTGCACGCGGTGGTCCCCGGTCAGTTCCGGGTGGAACGCGGTGGCCAGCAGGTTTCCCTGGCGCACGGCGACCGTGGTGCCGTCGTCGAGCCGGGCCAGCGTGGCGACCGCGCTGCCGGTCGATTCGACCCAGGGTGCGCGGATGAAGACGCCCTCGACCGGGCCGCCGTCGATCCCCTCGACCGCGACCGCGGTCTCGAAGGACTCGTTCTGCCGCCCGAAGGCGTTGCGCCGCACGGTCATGTCGATCCCGCCGAAGGTCTCCTGGTCGTCCCTGCCGTCCAGGATCTTGTCGGCGAGCATGATCATTCCGGCGCAGGTTCCGTAGACGGGCAGGCCCTCGCGGATGCGGTCGCGCAGCGGCTGCATGACGTCGAAGAGCACGGCCAGCTTGGACATGGTGGTCGACTCGCCGCCGGGGATCACCAGGCCGTCGATCCCGGCGAGTTCCCCGGGCCGCCGCACCGGGCGGGCGAGGGCGTCGGCCTCGGCGAGCGCGACAAGGTGCTCGCGCACGTCGCCCTGGAGGGCGAGGACGCCGACGGTGGGCGTGCTGCTGGACCGCGGTGGAACGGGGAACGCGGGGAACGCAGAGGAAACGGGTGACACAGGGGGAACCTTCCGGGCGGCTGGGTCGGGCACGGCGGACGGGCAGGCCGTCGCCGGCCCGCCCGTCACACGGCGTTCACCAGCCGCGGTTGGCGTAACGCTCGGTCTCGGGGAGGGTGTCGCAGTTGATGCCGACCATGGCCTCACCCAGGTTGCGGGAGGCGTCCGCGATGATCTTCGGGTCGTCGTAGAACGTGGTGGCCTTCACGATGGCGGCGGCGCGCTTGGCCGGGTCGCCGGACTTGAAGATGCCGGAGCCGACGAAGACGCCCTCCGCGCCGAGCTGCCGCATCAGCGCGGCGTCGGCCGGGGTGGCCACACCGCCGGCGGAGAACAGCACGACCGGCAGCTTGCCGAGCTCGGCGACCTCCTTGACGAGCTCGTACGGGGCGCGCAGCTCCTTGGCGGCGGCGTACAGCTCGTGGTTGTCGTAGCCGCGCAGGCGGGCGATCTCGTTCTTGATCTGGCGCAGGTGGCGGACGGCCTCCACGACGTTGCCGGTGCCGGCCTCGCCCTTGGAGCGGATCATGGCCGCGCCCTCGGCGATACGGCGCAGAGCCTCGCCCAAGTTGGTGGCACCGCAGACGAAGGGGGTGGTGAACTCCCACTTGTCGGAGTGGTTGACCTCGTCGGCCGGGGTCAGCACCTCGGACTCGTCGATGTAGTCGACACCGAGCGCCTGCAGGACCTGGGCCTCGACGAAGTGCCCGATGCGGGACTTGGCCATGACGGGGATCGACACGGCCCCGATGATGCCCTCGATCATGTCCGGGTCGGACATGCGCGCCACGCCGCCGTCCTTGCGGATGTCGGCCGGGACCCGCTCCAGGGCCATGACGGCCACCGCGCCGGCGTCCTCGGCGATCTTCGCCTGCTCGGGGGTGACGACATCCATGATCACGCCGCCCTTGAGCTGCTCGGCCATGCCGCGCTTGACGCGCGCGGTGCCGGTCTCAGGGGACTGGGGGGTGCTGGGAAGCGTGCTGGACACGGTGACCTCACTCGGCGACGGAACTTCTGGGGGGAGCGGCATTTGCCCTGTATCCCATGGTGGACCGCACGAAGTGGACCGGAAAAGGGCCAATCGCGCCTCAGTGGCCTGCTGCGCCGTCCGCGGTGAGGACGACCGGAGGCTCGTCGTCCATTTCGAACGTCACGGGCCGCGGGGCGTGCCCGGCCAGCCGGAACCAGCGCACCTTGCGGTGCGCCCGCAGCGCCCGGGCGGCACGCACGGCGTCGTTGTGGAAGCGCCGGGCCATCGGCACCCGGCGCACGGCCTGGGTCAGCTCACGGGCGGCGTCCTCGCCACCGGGCGCCTGCCGTACGGCGTCGACCGCGTCGGCCTCGGAGAACACCGCGCGCAGCGCCTGGCTCAGCTCGCTCTCGGCCACCTCGCGCTGGTCGTCCTCCGCCTGCCGGGCCGAGTGCGCGGCCTCGTAGAGCACGATGCTGGCCGCCGGGTCGAGCACGCCCGCCGTCGCGAGCTCCTGGGCGACCGAGGCCCTGCGCAGCAGCTGCGCGTCCAGCGCGGCGCGGGCGGCGTCGATGCGCGCGTGCAGCCGGTCCAGCCGGCCCGCGGTCCAGCTCAGATAGAGGCCGATGGCGACGACCGCCACGGCCACCCAGATGATGGTGGTCACGGGCGGCAAGGCTACCGGTGCGCCGGGGGCGGCCCGCCAGGCGGCGGACCCTCACCGGTGCGGGCGCTCAGTCGCGGGCGAAGCCGAACCGGGCGCGCAGCCCGACGCGCTCGTCCGCCGCCACCGCCGCGGCGCCCGCGGTGACCGTCTCGTAGACCGCCAGGATGTCCGAGGCCACCCTGGACCAGTCGAAGCGCCGCACGTGACGCGCACCCAGGTCGCGCAGTTGCGCCCGGCGCTCGGGGTCGCCGAGCAGCCGTACCGCCGCCGCCGCGAGGGCCTGCGGGTCCTCGTTGGGGAAGACCTCGCCGGCCGCTCCCCCGTCGAGCACCTGCCGGAAGGCGTCCAGGTCGCTGGCGAGCACCGGGGCGCCCGCCGACATCGCCTCGACCAGGATGATCCCGAAGCTCTCGCCGCCGGTGTTGGGCGCGATGTACAGGTCGACGCTGCGCAGCAGGCGCGCCTTGTCCTCGTCGCTGACCATGCCGAGGAACTCCACGTGCGAGCGCAAGTCCGCGGGCAGGTCCTCCACGGCCTCCTTCTCGTCGCCGCGCCCCGCCACCAGCAGCCGGGTGTCCGGGCGCTCCGCGAGGATCCGGGGCAGGGCCTTCATGAGCACGGGCAGGCCCTTGCGGGGCTCGTCGATGCGGCCGATGAAGCCGATGGTGCGGCCTTCGCCGGATCCGGTGGCGCCCCCGCCCTGCCACTCGGCCTTGGGCTCGGCGCCGGCGAAGAAGCCGACGTCGACGCCGTTGGGGATGACCACGGCGTCCCCGCCCAGGTGCTCGACCAGCGTGCGCCGGGCGTACTCGCTCACCGCGATGCGCGCGCTGATCTTCTCCAGGGCGGCCTGCAGGATCGGGTACGCGGCGATCATCGCCCGCGAGCGCGGGTTGGAGGTGTGGAAGGTGGCGACGATCGGCCCCTGTGCCGCCCAGCAGGTGAGCAGGCCCAGCGAGGGCGAGGAGGGCTCGTGGACGTGGATGACGTCGAAGGCGCCCTCGTGCAGCCAGCGCCGCACCCGGGCGGCCGACAGGAAGCCGAAGTTGAGCCGGGCCACGGAGCCGTTGTAGGGGACGGGGACGGCCCGGCCGGAGGAGACGACGTACGGCGGCAGCGGGGTCTCGTCGTCCGCGGGCGCCAGGACGGAGACCTGGTGGCCCAGCGCGATCAGGTGCTCGGCCAGGTCGCGGATGTGGAACTGGACGCCTCCGGGGACGTCCCAGGAGTACGGGCTGACGATCCCGATCCTCAAGATTTCTCCGTTCCGGAGCGGTCGGAGGCAGTGCCTGACACCGGAGGGGACGCCGCGACGGAGTCCCCGGGTTGCCCCGGGACGGCGGTTCCGGCCGGCTCCGGACGGGTTTCGAGGTCTTCCAGCCACAGCCGCTGCAGCATGTGCCAGTCCTCGGGGTGCTCGGCGATGCCGGCGGCGAAGACGTCGGCGAGCCGCTGCGTCATGGCGGAGGTCTTCTCCGCGCGCGTGCCGCTCTCCGGGACCTCCAAGGGCGGGTGGACGCGGCCCTGGAGGATCCGGGACCGGTCGTACCAGAGGGTGACGGGCAGCAGGAGCGCGCCGGTCTGCACGGAGAGCAGCGCCGGCCCGGCCGGCATGCGCGCGCTCGCGCCGAAGAAGTCCACCGGGACACCGGAGGCGGACAGGTCGCGGTCGGCGACCAGGCAGACCAGGCCGCCGTCGCGCAGCCGCCGCGCCAGGGTGCCGAAGGCGGTGCCGCCGGTGTGCGGCAGCACCTCCATGCCCAGGCCCTCGCGGTAGGCGACGAAGCGGTCGTACAGGGTCTCCGGCTTGAGGCGCTCGGCGACGGTGGTGAAGGGCACCCCGAGCCGGGTGGTGACCCAGGCGCCGGCCAGGTCCCAGTTGGCCATGTGCGGCAGGGCGAGGACGAGGCCGCGGCCGGAGGCCAGGCCGTCCACCAGGTGGTGCAGGCCCTCGGGGGCGAAGCCCTCGCGGACGCGCTCGGTGCTCCACGCGGGCAGCCGGAAGGACTCCATCCAGTAGCGCAGGTAGGAGCGCATGCCCGCCTTGGACAGCTCGCGCAGGCGGGCCTCGTCGGCGTCCGGCACGACGCGTGCCAGGTTGCCCTCCAGGCGGGTCACGCCCTTGCCGCGCCGGCTCCACGCGAAGTCGGCCACCGCGCGCCCCAGGCGGTCCGCCACCGGCTCGGGGAGCCGCTTGACGGCGCCCCAGCCCAGTCCGTACAGCGCGTCGGTCAGCCGGTCCTTCACGCCGCCCCGCTTCCCTCGCGTGCCGCGGCGTCGGCCTCGAAGGCCTCCCGGCGCACGGTGATCACCCGCTGCACCAGCGTGACCAGGCTGCCGACGGCCACGATCCACAGCGCGATCGGCAGCAGCCACTGGATGCCCGGCACCCCGAACTTGTGCAGTCCGGCGAAGCCGCAGGCCACCAGCGAGATCACCAGGCGCTCGGCGCGCTCCACGAGCCCGTTGACGGCGACGGGGAGGCCGATGCTCTCGCCGCGCGCCTTGGTGTACGACACCACCTGGCCGCTGGCGAGGCAGAAGATCGTCACGGCGCACAGCACGAGGTCGTTGCCGCCCCCGGCGTACCACAGGGCGAGTCCGCCGAAGATGGCCGCGTCGGCGACCCGGTCGAGCGTGGAGTCGAGGAACGCGCCCCACCGGCTGGAGACGCCGGCCTGGCGGGCCATGTTGCCGTCCACCAGGTCGGAGAAGACGAAGAGCGTGATCACGACCGTGCCCCAGAAGAACTCGCCCCTGGGGTAGAAGACCAGCGCTCCCGCGACCACGCCTCCGGTGCCGATCAGCGTGACCGTGTCCGGGCTGACGCCCAGGCGCAGCAGAAACGCGGCGAACGGTGTGAGGACACGCGTGAAGAATGCACGCGCGTACTTGTTCAGCATGGCCTTCCCGGAGGTCGGTGGTGCCCGGCGCGGCTCCGGCGGCCGCCCCGGCTGGCCCATCGTAGCCAGGTGGGATGGTCCGGATGCGCCGGGCTCCCGCCCCACGGCCACACGTACGACGTATGGACGCACCGTGACGCGCGTGGGAAGGTCGAATTACCGCGGGCGCCGCAGAGGCCGCCCTGGTCGGGTGGTCTCCCGTGGCCCGCAGTCCCCATGCCGTGACGGACCGGGAGGCGAGGCACATGGGTGACAGGAGAGACGCAGGTCCAGGAGCCGCCGGAAGGGCATCGACGGCCGACCGGCCCGCCGATGTACGCAACGTGGTGCTGGTCGGCCACAGTGGCTCCGGGAAGACGACACTGGTCGAGGCGCTGGCCCTGGCCACAGGGGCGGTGAACCGCGCCGGGCACGTCGCCGACGGCGGCACGGTCTCCGACCACGACGAGATCGAGCACCGCCAGCAGCGCTCGGTGCAGTTGTCGCTCGTCCCGGTCGAATGGGACGGAATCAAGATCAATCTGCTCGACACCCCCGGCTATGCCGACTTCGTGGGTGAGCTCAGGGCCGGTCTGCGCGCTGCGGACGCGGCCCTGTTCGTCGTCTCGGCCGCCGACGGCGTGGACGGCGCGACCCGCATGGTCTGGGACGAGTGCGCGGCGGTCGGCATGCCGCGCGCGGTGGTCATCACGCACCTGGAGGCGGCACGTGCCTCCTTCGAGGAAATGACCGAGACCTGCCGCGCGGTCTTCGGCGGCGACTCCCCCGAGTCGGTGCTGCCGCTGTACCTGCCGCTGCACGGCGAGGAGAGTCCCGGCAGCGACGGGCACCGGCCCGTGACGGGGCTGATCGGGCTGCTGTCGCAGCGGATCTACGACTACTGCTCGGGCGAGCGCGAGGAAGGCACCCCCGCGCCCGACGACGTCCCGGTGATCGACGAGGCACGCGGCCGGCTCATCGAGGGGATCATCGCCGAGAGCGAGGACGAGACCCTCATGGACCGCTACCTCGGCGGCGAGGAACTGGACATGAAGACCCTGGTCCAGGACCTCGAACGGGCCGTCGCCCGCGGCTCGTTCCACCCCGTGCTCGCCGCCGCCCCCGCGGCGGAGGGCTGCAAGCGGGGCATCGGCACCGTGGAGCTGCTGGAACTGATCACGGGCGGTTTCCCGACCCCTCTGGAGCGCGAGGTCCCGCGGGTCAGCACCCCGCAGGGCACCCCGCACGACCAGCTGACCTGCGACCCGGACGGGCCGCTGGCCGCCGAGGTGGTCAAGACCTACTCCGACCCGTACGTGGGGCGGATCAGTCTGGTGCGGGTCTTCTCCGGCACGCTGCGCCCCGACGAGACGGTCCATGTCTCCGGGCACGGGCTGGAGGACCGGGGCCACGAGGACCACGACGTGGACGAGCGGATCGGCGCGCTGTCCTCGCCCTTCGGCAAGCAGCAGCGGCCGGTACCGCACTGCGTCGCGGGCGACCTGGCGTGCGTGGCGAAGCTGACCCGGGCGGAGACCGGCGACACGCTCTCCGCCAAGGACGACCCGCTGCTGATGGAGCCGTGGCTGATGCCCGACCCGCTGCTGCCGGTGGCCATCCAGGCGCACAGCAAGGCGGACGAGGACAAGCTGTCCATGGGCCTGGCCCGGCTGGTCGCCGAGGACCCGACGATGCGGCTGGAGCAGAACCCGGACACCAACCAGGTGGTGCTGTGGTGCCTGGGCGAGGCCCATGTCGACGTCGCGCTGGAGCGGCTGCGCACCCGCTACGGGGTCCAGGTGGACTCGGTCCCGCACAAGGTGGCGCTCCGCGAGACCTTCGGCGAGAAGGCCACGGCACGCGGACGGCATGTCAAGCAGTCCGGCGGGCACGGCCAGTTCGCGATCTGCGACATCGAGGTCGAGCCGCTGCCGGTCGGTTCGGGCATCGAGTTCGTCGACAAGGTCGTCGGGGGCGCGGTGCCGCGGCAGTTCATCCCGTCGGTGGAGAAGGGGGTGCGGGCGCAGGCCGCACGGGGCGTGGCGCTGGGCTTCCCGGTGGAGGACATCCGGATCACGCTCGTCGACGGCAAGGCGCACTCGGTGGACTCCTCCGACGCCGCCTTCCAGACCGCGGGCGCGCTCGCGTTGCGCGAGGCCGCGGCGCAGTGCCGGATCCACCTGCTGGAACCGGTGAGCGAGGTCCGGGTGATGGTGCCCGACGAGTACGTCGGCCCGGTCATGAGCGACCTGTCCGGCCGCCGGGGCCGGGTGCTGGGCACCGAACCGGTCGGGCAGGGCCGCACCCTGGTGCGGGCCGAAGTGCCGGAGATCGAGATCGGTCGCTACGCGGTCGACCTGCGTTCGCTCTCGCACGGAATGGGTCGCTACGCGCGCACTCATGCCCGGCACGAACCGATGCCTCCGCAGCTGGCCGGCAAGCTGAGAGAGCAGCACGCCCAAGAGGTGGGCGCCAAGTAGCGCTCACGCGGCACCGGTCGCGGGCCCGGCGGAACGATCAAGTTCCGTCGGGCCCATGACGCATGTCACACCCCCCGTATACGCTGTGTGGGCAGCGCGGGAGGAATGCCGCGGCTGCGACCGGGGAACGGTCCGGGGAGTGGGCCGGACGGGCTTTCGCCTGCGCGGACGGGCACGAGGAGGGGGCGCAAGTGAGCAACAGTTACGACTTCCTGAGCCCGGGCGCGCAGATCCCGTTGAGCGGTGCCGACGGGCAGACCGCGGCCACCCAGGCGCTGGCCTCGGCCGCCTACCGGGACAGCCCGCTGGAGGCCCTGTCCGACGCGGACTCCGGCATGACCGTCGTCACCCCGCCCAAACTCTCCCTGCTCCAGGCCAATTTGGGCGAGGCCTTCGCCCGCGCGGTGCAGAACCGGATGCTCGGCGCCGCGCGCAACGAACTGGTGCAGTCCTTCGGCGCCGAGCCGCAGACCGTCGTCGAGCACTGCCTGGCCGCCAATCGCATCCGGCAGGAGCGGGACAACCGGCTCACGGGCATCATGGTCGTCTTCGGGCTGCTCTTCCTGCCGGGCGTGCTGCTCTGGCTGGGGGCGTTCCAGCTGCGCAGCACGGTCAAGAAGGCCGAGGGTTCGCGCGCCGGGCTGCTGGGCTCGGTCGTGCTGCTGGTGGTCGGCCTCTTCGCCGTGCTCTTCGTCGTCAACCCGCCGCTGACCGGCTTCTGGTCGCAGTACCTGCGCGTGATGATGATCGCGCCGGTCCTCGGCTGGTTCTGGGCCAAGCGGATCTGCGAGCGCACCGCCAAGGACCTGCGGGACCGCTGGGCGGGGCTGGTCTCCGGCAGCGGCGTGGGCGCCAAGATCCCCGAGGCGGTGCCCCGCAACCCCAACGAGACCCGGGCCGAAAAGCTCCGCCAGAGCCTGGCGAAGCTCTCCGCCGAGCAGCAGAGCAACGTGGTCTTCTACGCCGGCCCCAAGGGCATACTCGGGATGGGCACCCGCTGGGGCGACTGGCAGATGGCCGAGGAGCTGACCCCGCGGGAAGGCCTCGCCGAGATCCACCCGTTCCGCAGCTGGGACGTCATCAAGGCGGTGCACGGCCGGCTGCGCGAGCTGGAACGCGGCCCGCTGCACACGGGCGGCTTCCCCAAGCCCGTCATACGCCACTGGGTCGTCGCACCGGTCGGTGAGGGAGCCAAGAAGGTCAGCCGGCCCACCGGGGCGGACGTCGAGGGCTACACCGTCCGGGACTTCGAGATACAGCGGATCTGCAACGAGCAGCAGTTCGGCAAGGGCAACCGCCACTACCTGGGGATCCAGTTCGTCCTGTGGGACGGGCAGTTGGTGATAACCCTGCTGGTCACCGTGACCGTCCTGGCCAGCACCTTGCGCGTCGAGGTCACCGGCCACGCCCTCGGTCCCGTGCATTCGCTCTTCACCTCGGCGCCCGACGCCAAGGAGAAGAAGGTCAGCCACCCGGTGAAGTTCTGGGAGACCAGGACGGTCTCCATACCGCTGGTCGAGAGCGACGAGGTGGTGCGGCTCGCCGCCCGCGCGCCGCTGTCCCGCTTCCCCCAGGTGCTGGAGTACCTGGGCGGCAAAATCGTCCTTCCCGAGCCCTTCGGGCTGCGGCACACCTGGGCCTCCGCGCCCTGGACGCACCGCTTCATGGCGGACGACGCCCTGCGCGCGGCGACCCCGGTGCTGCGCGCGGTCCACTCGGCGGCGATCGAGGTCATGCGGGAGAACGGCGTGGACACCGAGAAGTTCACCGCCCGCTCGCTGGTCCTGGGCGGCTCGGTGCAGAACGCCACCCCGTCCGAGGCGGACATCTACTGACGCCGCCCCCGGCGGGGGCGGGCGGTTCGGCGTTCAGCGTTCAGCCAGGCGTCGGTTCAGACAGTGGGCCAGGCGTCCGCGAGCATCTTGCGGGTGTCCGCGAGAAGCTGCGGCAGCACCTTGGTGTGCCCGACCACCGGCATGAAGTTGGTGTCGCCGCCCCAGCGCGGCACCACGTGCTGGTGCAGATGCGCGGCGATCCCCGCACCGGCCACGGCGCCCTGGTTCATGCCGATGTTGAAGCCGTGGGCGCCCGAGGCCGACCGCAGGGCGACCATGGCCCGCTTGGTGAAGTCCGCCAGCTCGGCGGTCTCCGCCAGGTCGAGGTCGGTGTAGTCGGCGACATGGCGGTACGGGACCACCATCAGGTGGCCGCCGTTGTACGGGTAGAGGTTGAGGACCGCGTACACGGCCCCGCCGCGGGCGATGACCAGCCCGTCCTCGTCGCTCATCTCCGGAATCGCGCAGAAGGGGCAGCCGTCCGCGGCCCCGGGGCCGGTCGGCTTGTTCTCGCCCTGGATGTACGCCATGCGGTGCGGCGTCCACAGGCGCTGGAACGCGTCCTGCGTCCCCACTCCGTTCTGCAGTTCCGGCTCACTCGTCATGCCTTGCAGCATATGGCGTCCGCCCCGCTCAGCGTGTCGCCGGGGGCGCTCCCCCGCGCAGCACTGGATGCTGGCCCCATGCCCTTGCAAGACGAGCGGCGGCTGCGGGAGTGGGAGCGCCGCGGGAGCGTGCCGCTCTCCGTCGCGTCCCTGGTGTTCCTCGTCACCTACGCCGTGCGCGTGCTGGCCCACGAGCTGCCACGCGACATGCGCGACCTGCTCCTGCTGCTCACCTTGGTGACCTGGGCCTTCTTCGTCGCCGACTATCTGCTGCGGGTGACGGTGGCCCCCCACCGCTGGTCCTATGTGCGGCGCCGCTGGCTGGACCTGGTGGTCGTGATCATGCCCCTGCTGCGCCCCTTGCGCATCCTGCAGAACTACTCCACGGTGCAGAGCCGCCGGGAGCGGCCCCGGCTCACCCTGGAGGCCCGTGTGATGTCCTACGCCGGGCTCACCACGCTGCTGCTGGGCTTCGCGGCCAGCCTCCAGGTGTACGCGATCGAGCGGCAGGCGCCCGGCGCCTCCATCCGCACCTACGGCGACGCGGTGTGGTGGGCCTGCTCCGCGGTGACCACGACCGGCTACGGCGACGTCGTGCCCGTCACCGCCAAGGGACGGCTGATCGGGGCGGGCGTGATGTTCCTCGGCGTCGTCCTGATCGGGGCGGTCGTCGCCTCCTTCGCGTCCTGGCTGACCCAGAGCTTCCGCCGTCCCGAGGAGCGCCGGAACGGACGAAGGCCCCCGGAGGACGGATAGTCCTCCGGGGGCCCGGTCATACCCTGCGGGCTCGCGGTCGTCAGACCTGGACGCGGTCCTCGACGGCCTTGGCGATCTCGGCGAGGGCCTCGTCGCGCGGGATGCCGTTCTTCTGCGAGCCGTCGCGGTAGCGGAAGGAGACCGTGCCGGCCGCCATGTCCTCGTCGCCGACGATGACCATGAAGGGCACCTTGTTCTTCTGGGCGTTGCGGATCTTCTTCTGCATGCGGTCCGCGGAGCCGTCCACCTCGACCCGCAGGCCCTTCTTCTTCGCCGCGGCGGCGAAGTCCTCCAGGTACGACACGTGGGCGTCGCCGATCGGGATGCCGACCGCCTGCACGGGGGCCAGCCAGGCCGGGAAGGCGCCCGCGTAGTGCTCCAGCAGCACCGCGAAGAAGCGCTCGATGGAACCGAAGAGGGCGCGGTGGATCATGACCGGCCGCTGCTTGGTGCCGTCGGCGGCCGTGTACTGGAGGTCGAAGCGCTCGGGCAGGTTGAAGTCCAGCTGCACGGTCGACATCTGCCAGGTGCGGCCGATGGCGTCCTTGGCCTGAACGGAGATCTTCGGGCCGTAGAAGGCGGCGCCGCCCGGGTCCGGGACGAGCGGGAGGCCCTGCTTCTCGGCCACCTGGCGCAGCACCTCGGTGGCCTCCTCCCAGGTCTCGTCCGAACCGACGTACTTCACCGGGTCCTTGGTGGACAGCTCCAGGTAGAAGTCGGTCAGGCCGTAGTCGCGCAGCAGGTTGAGGACGAAGGTGAGCGTCTTGTCGAGCTCGTCGGCCATCTGCTCGCGGGTGCAGTAGATGTGCGCGTCGTCCTGCGTGAAGCCGCGGGCGCGGGTGAGGCCGTGCACGACGCCCGACTTCTCGTACCGGTACACGGTGCCGAACTCGAAGAGCCGCAGCGGCAGTTCACGGTAGGACCGGCCGCGGGCATCGAAGATCAGGTTGTGCATCGGGCAGTTCATCGGCTTGAGGTAGTAGTCGACGCCCTCGTCCAGCTGCATGGGCGGGTACATGCCGTCGGCGTACCAGTCCAGGTGGCCCGAGGTCTCGAACAGCTTCCCCTTGGTGGCGTGCGGGGTGTAGACGAACTCGTACCCCTCCTCCTCGTGCCGACGCCGCGAGTAGTCCTCCATGACCCGGCGGATGATGCCGCCCCGGGGGTGGAAGACCGCGAGGCCCGAACCGATCTGCTCCGGGACGGAGAACAGGTCGAGCTCGGCGCCGAGCTTGCGGTGGTCGCGCTTCTCGGCCTCGACGAGGAAGTCCAGGTACTCCTTCAGCTCGTCCCTGGACGGCCAGGCGGTGCCGTAGATGCGCTGGAGCTGCTTGTTCTTCTCGCTGCCGCGCCAGTAGGCGGCGGCGGAGCGCATCAGCTTGAACGCCGGGATGATCCGGGTGGTGGGCAGGTGGGGACCGCGGCAGAGGTCCTTCCAGCACAGCTCGCCGGTCTTGGGGTCCAGGTTGTCGTAGATGGTCAGCTCGCCGGCGCCGACCTCGGCGGAGGCGCCCTCGGCCGCGTCGGCGGCGGAGCCCTTGAGGCCGATCAGCTCCAGCTTGTACGGCTCGGCCGCCAGCTCCTCGCGGGCGGCGTCGTCGCTGACGGCACGGCGGGAGAAGCGCTGGCCCCGCTTGACGATCTCCTGCATCTTCTTCTCGATGCGCTTGAGGTCGTCGGGGTGGAAGGGCGTCTCGACGTCGAAGTCGTAGTAGAAGCCGTCCTTGATGGGCGGGCCGATGCCGAGCTTCGCCTCCGGGAAGAGCTCCTGCACGGCCTGCGCCATCACGTGCGCGGTGGAGTGGCGCAGGATGTTCAGGCCGTCCTCGCTGCCGATCCCCACGGGCTCGACCTCGTCGCCGTCGGCGATCTCGTACGCGAGGTCCTTCAGCTGCCCCGCGACGCGCGCGGCGACGACGGTGCGATCGCCCTCGAAGAGCTCCGCGGCCGTCGTGCCCGTGGTCACCACGCGCTCTTCCCGCTCATCGGAATCGCGTTTGATGGTCACACGGACGTCTGACACCGGTCTCTCCTGACGTATGTCCCACTGGGGCCCGGCAGCGGAAGCTGCACCGCTGAATCCTACCGAGCCCCGCGGGTCCGCCGCGAAGTGATCGCTGCCGGGGGCGAGCGTCACCCGCCGAAGGAGTCCTCGAAGGTGTCGACCCCGCCGTGCAGCGCCTTCAGCAGCCGGTCGCGGTCGGCCTCGTCGACGTGGACCGGGGTGAGGGCGGTCGGATGGGTCAGGTGCCGGAAGCCGGTACGGGTCTCCAGCCGGCCCGACAGCCGGACGGGCAGCCCCACCAGATGCGCCTGGGCGGCGATCCGGTAGGCGTCCTCCGCCAGGCGCACCCGGATGTGCCGGACGTCCGCCCCCGCCAGCACCCGCAGCCGCACGGTGCCGCTGCCGGAAGGGCGCGGGCGGCGCAGCCGGGTGACCGTCCCGGTGACGCGCACGTCCACCGAGGGTTCCTCACGCACATAACGCTCGCTGGCGGCCTCCAGGGCCGGGAGGTCGCCAGGGGAGAACTCGACCGGCTCGGGCACGGCCGCGAATCCGGCGGGTGGCCCGGCCCCCGGGGCCCAGGAGAGCGTGACGGCCACGCCCTCGGTCCCGCGTATCAGGCGGATCAGGGAGTCGGCGAGCTCATGGCAGACACCCAGGCCGACGGCGGCGTCGAAGGCCTCCATGCCGCCGGTCGTGCGCTGGTAGTCCACCGCGTCCCGGGCGGCCTGCAGCGCCCGCAGCAGCGTCGCGGTGACGGACCGCCCCTCCGGGACCGGGCAGTAGGCGGTGAGCTGGTGCCCCGCCGGGGCGGGACCGACGAGCACCTGCTCCAGGAAGGCGGTGGCGTGGCCGGTGTGCCGCTGGCCGAAGTAGCCGAAGCGGTCCCGCTCGGCGCGGGCCGCGGCCATCAGCATGATCCGGGCCGCGGAGCGCAGCTGCTCGGCCGCGGTCCACGTCACGGCGGCACCGTCGACCAGCGGTACCGCACGCTGCCAGCGGATCTCGTCGCCCGGCACGGCGAGCGCGGTCAGCACCTCGCGCGCCGAGGGCACACCGCAGCGTGCGAGGGCGTCCAGCGCCTCCCCGAGCAGTTCCTCGTGGTCCGCGTAACGGGCCTCGCCTCGCCGGTCGGGCACCAGGAGGCTCATACGGCCGGAGGCCCCGGCCTCGCCGGGCGGCGTCCAGCGCGTGTAGCGGCCGGGTGCCCCACCGCGCAACTGCCAGCCGTGGCGGGCCAGCAGCGCGGTGAGCACACCGGGGTCGACCCGCTCGGGGTCGGGCGGCACGAGTACGTCGTCGGCCGGCCGGCTCATCAGGGCCTCCCTCCCGCCCCGACCCGGGTCATGATCTCGCACAGGGCGCGGTCGTCGAAGATCCGCGCGGTGGGTATCCGCACGGTGGTCTTGCGCTTGCCGGTCACGGCGTGCCCGGCGAGGTTCGTCCAGTAACAGCAGTGTCGCAGTTCCAGCCGGTCGTGGCTGGCCCGCAGCCATTCCTCCTGGGTGCGCGGGACGAGCATCACCACCAGGATCTTGTGCACCGAGACCGGGGACCGGGCCAGCTTCACCAGGTGCTCGTTCTCGAGCGTGAAGGCGAAGGTGGGCCCGGGCGGGCGCGGTGCCACCTGGTAGGTGCACTTGAGCTGCACCTTGATCGTGACCTCGTCGTCGATGCCGTGGCCACGTGAGCTGTGACTTATGTGCCAGTCGATCCCGTTGTCCGGAAAGGGCTGCGCGAGCGAACATCCCGCGGCCGCGGCGACCGCGTGCAGGTATCCCACCTGCAGGGTTTCCATGCAACTGGTGGTGGCGAGCCCGCCCCGCAGCGGCTCGATCCGCTCCGGCAGCAGCCCGCCCGGTATGGGCTGCTCGAGCGCCATCGCTCTCCGTGCCTCTCCGGGCCGCGGGACTCCTGATGATTCCCCGTACCCTTTCCATCCCCCTCGGCGTCAAGTCGCAAACGAGCCGGGTTCGGTGACATCCGGTCACGGGTAATCAATGAATGAGCGATCCGTCAATTCGTCACCTTTGTACGGGGGGTGCGCCATGCCGCACTGGTACGACGGCCCATTGGCCGCCTTCGACACCGAGACCACCGGCGTGGACGTGGAGCGGGACCGTGTGGTCTCCGCCGCGCTGGTGGTGCAGGACACACCGCACGCGCCGCCGCGCACGACCGGCTGGCTGGTCGATCCCGGCGTCCCGGTACCGGACGGCGCCCGCGCGGTGCACGGGCTGGACGACGCCTACTTGCAGGCCAACGGCCGCCGGCCGGGGCCCGTCATGGAGGAGATGGCCCGGGCGCTCGCCGACCAGGCCGCCCACGGCGTGCCCCTGGTCGTGATGAACGCGCCCTTCGATCTCACGCTGCTGGACCGCGAGTTGCGCCGGCACCGCGGCACGGCCCTGGACGGCTACCTGGTGCGGGGGCCGCTGCGGGTGCTCGATCCGCGGGTGCTGGACAAGTACGTCGACCGTTACCGCAAGGGCCGCCGCACGCTCACCGACCTGTGCGCGCACTACGGGGTGGCCCTGACCGACGCGCACGACGCCTCCGCGGACGCGCTCGCCGCGCTGGCCCTCGTCCGCGAACTGGGCCGGCGCTTCGCCGACCGCATAGGCAGCATGCCTGCGGCGGAACTGCACGCCCGTCAGGCCCTGTGGCACGCCGGCCAGGCACGGGGGCTCCAGGCGTGGTTCACCCGCAGCGGCACGGACGAGCGGGTCGACCCGGCCTGGCCGCTGCGCCCCTCGGCCCCGGTCCCGGCACCGGAGGAACCCGCGGCGTAGAACGGCGGAAGGCCGGTCCCTCAGGACCGGCCTTCCGTGGTGCGTGGGCGATACTGGGATCGAACCAGTGACCCCTTCGGTGTGAACGAAGTGCTCTCCCGCTGAGCTAATCGCCCGGGAACGTCCTGAACCATACAGGGCCCGGGGCACTGCGTTCAAACCACTTGGCCGCCGGCCCTCGCGTCGGCGGCCAGCCGGGCCGCCAGACCGCGCCTGCCGCTCCGCATCATCAGCGCGTGGTTGGCCCGGAACAACGGGCGGCACGGCACGGCGAGCCGCCGCATCAGCGGCTTGTTGACGACCACGTCCTCCTCGAACAGCAGCCGCGTCCCGCCGCCCCTCCGGCCCGCGCCGACCGTCCAGCGCACCCAGCCCTCCAGGTCACCGCTCATCGCCGCCTCCAGCACCCGGGCCGCCGGGTCCCGCCGGGTCTGCCGCGCGGTCACCAGCAGGTCGTACGGCAGGACGGAGCGGAAGCGCAGCATGCCCACCGTCTCGCCGGTCTGCCGCACCTCGCGGATCTGCGGCCACCAGGACGGGTACTGGTCGGGCCGCTCCAGCAGGCCGTAGACGGTCTCGGGCGGCGCGGGCAACTCCCACAGGGCGCGGAAGCGGTAGCGGCTCCAGTCCATGGAGCCAGTGTGCGTACTCAGCCCGCATCTGAGTAGCCGCGCGCATGGCGGGGCACCGCGCCCCGCCGCCACACTCCGGGACATGGACCCGACGCGCCCGCACACCGACCGCTGCCCCGGCTGCGGCTGGTACCTGCCCGCACCCGTACCGCCGATGGCGCCGGCACCCGCCTGCCCCCGGTGCGGGACGACGCTGGTGGGACCGGCCGCCGACGAACTGCGCGCCACCGACCGCGCGATCCTGCGCCTGGACGCCGAACGCGGCCGGCTGCTCATGCGGCGCGCACAGCTGCTCGCGCACCTGCGGCCCGCCGTCCCCGCGACCCCGACTCCCGCATGGGGCAGGCCCGTTGCCGCACCCGACGCCGCACCGCGCACGGTGCAGCACCTGTTGCTCGCCCTCGGCGGGCTGCTGCTCGCGGTCGCCGCGATCGCGTTCACCGTCCTCAGCTGGGGCCACCTCGGCATCGCCGGCCGCTCCGCGGTCCTGGGCGCCCTCACCGTCGCCGCCGCGGCCGTCCCCGCCCTGCTGCTGCGCCGCTCGCTGACGGCGACGGCGGAGGTCGCGGCATGCCTCGCCCTCGTCCTGCTGCTCCTCGACGCCTACGCCCTGCGGCGGGTGGCCTTCCCCGGACCGGACGGCCTGCGCTACGCCGCCGTCGCCCTGGCCGTCGTGAGCGCCGCCTGGGCCGGCTACGCCCGGCTGCTGCCGCGCCTGGCACTGCCCCTGCCCCTCGCGCTCGTCCTGGCCCAACTCCCCCTGTGCCTCTGGGCGTGGGCGAGCGGGTCGGCGTACGCGACGGCGACCGCGCTGCTCGCCACGGCCGCGCTCGACACGGTGGCCGCGCCGAGCCTGCGGCGGCCCGGGCCGCACCTGACCGCCGCCGTGTCCGGCACCGCCCTCGGTCTGTGCGGACTGCTGCTCGCCGGCGCCCTCTCCGCCACCGCGACCGGCACCGGCGCGGCCCTGCGGGCGAGCGGCCTGCTGCTCGGCGCCGCTGCCGTCGCGGGGACGGCGGCACTGCGGCGCACACCGGCCGCGCCCGTCGCGGGCATCCTCGCCGGCGTCGCCGCGGTGTCCGCGGTCGCGGCGGCCGGCGGGACCGTCCGCGTCCTGGTGCCGGACGACTGGGCCGCCGTGGGCTACCTGCTGTGCGCCACGGCGGCACTGGCCGCGGCCGCGGTCCTCCCCCTGCGGCGCGCGGTGACCGCCGGCCTGGCCTCCGGCGCGGCCGCCGCCGGCGCCGTGACCGTCCTGTGGGCCCTGCCGCCGCTCACCGTCGCCCTCCTCACCCCCGGCGACTTCCACGGGCCGGCCGCGGCGCCCGTCGTCGCCGGGCTCACCGCCGCGACACTCGCGGCGGCCGCCCGCCGCCCGGGCTCCCGCCCCGCGGCCTCCGCCGCGGTCGTGGCGGCCGCGGCCGCTCTGTGCGCTGTCGACCTGCCGCTGATGCGCGTGGCCGCCGTCGCCTCGCTCCTGGCGCTGTCGGCCGTCGCCCTCGCGCCCGTCGCGCTCACCACGGCGGGCGTCCTGGCGGTCACCACGATCGGATGGGTGCACGAGGACGGCCCGCTGACGCTCACCGTGCTGGCGCTGCTGCTCGTGGCGTACGGCGCCCTCTTCGCCGCCGCGCCCCGCACGCGGGCGGTCAGCGCCGCCTGCGCGACAGCCTGCGCGGCGGGCCTGGCATGGGACGGTCCCCTCGTCGCGGGGTGGCAGCCGCACGAGGCCGCCTTCGCCGTCCTGGGCGTCGCCGCGGCCGCCCAGGCACTCGCCCTGGCCCGGACCGCCCGCGCCTTCGAGTACCCGGGGTACGCGGCCGCCGCCCTCGCGCTCAGCCTCGCGGCCGGCGAGCCCGCACCGCTGGCCCTCGCCCTGGCCTGCACCGGGGCCGTCATGGCCGCGGTCGCCGGACTCCGGGCCGAACGGCGCCGCCTCCACCATGTCGCGACCGCGCTGTTCGTCGCGGCGCTCTGGGTCCGCCTCGCGGCGTCCGGCGTCACGACGCCCGAGGCGTACACCGCCCCGGTCGGCGCGGTCGCCCTCACCCTCGGCCTGCTCGCGCGGCGCCGCGACCCCGCGGTCTCCTCCTGGCTCGCCTACGGCCCCGGGCTCGCCGTCACGCTGCTGCCCTCGCTCGTCACCGCCTGGGGCGACCCGGGATGGCACCGGCCCCTCCTGCTCGGCGCCGCCGCCCTCGCCGTGACACTGCTGGGCGCGGCCCGGCGGCTGGCCGCCCCGCTCCTCCTCGGCGGCGCCGTCCTCGCCCTCGACGCGATCCGCGAGCTGGCGCCCTTCGTCGTGCAGGCGCTGGACGCGGTGCCCCGGTGGGTGCCGTTGGGGGTGGCGGGGTTGCTGCTGGTCGCGCTGGGCGCGACGTACGAGCGGCGGTTGCGGGAGGTTCGCCGCCTGCGGCGGCGGCTCCTGCGGCTCCATTGAGCCGGGTTTTTCCCCGCCCTCCCGCCCGTGTGCCCTGTGAAGTCAGGTGCCCCGGCGCAAGTGGTGTGGGGGCCGGGTTCGGGGCCTCCGGGGCTGCACGTCCTGGACTGGATATTTACGTGCGTTTCCAGCGCTCACCATTGTTCACCCCGGATCCCGCACACAAATATGCCGAACGTCCAGAACATCCACCCCTACGACCCCGCCCCCTCCGTGAGCTCTCGCGCCTGATCCCCGGTGGGGGGGGGTGAGAAGGCGGCGTGGCCCGTGGCGCAGTCAGTGCGGCGGAGTCGGTTGCGGGGGAACGGTCACCCAGCAGCCGTCTTTGCGCGGCGCTTGTTGGGGCGTTGGTGGTCCGGCCCGGTCCGGACACGCACACGGTACGACCGCGCTGCGCCAACGACAGCTTGAGCACGGACCGCCCCCACACCCCCACCGGGGATCAGGCGCGATACGAGACCTGAGGGGGCGGGGTCGTAGGGGTGGCGTTCTGGACACTGGAGCATATTTGGGTGCGTGACCCGGAGTGCGCAGCCGAGAGTGCCTGAGGCACCTAAATGTGCTGTCCAGAATGGCAGCCCCGGAGGCCCCGAACCCGACCCCCCAACCACTTGCGTCGGGGCGCGTGACTTCACAGGGCACACGGGCGGGAGGGTGGGGGAAAGGGCGAAGGCCTGGAGGCTGCGCCTCCAGGCCTTCGGGACGGTGGGCGATACTGGGATCGAACCAGTGACCCCTTCGGTGTGAACGAAGTGCTCTCCCGCTGAGCTAATCGCCCGTCGCGGGGACAACATTACCGCATGTCAGCCGTGGCCCGGACCGGGCTGCCGGCGTCAGTCCATGCCCGCGCGCCACGGCATGACGAAGCCGAAGCGCCACAGGTAGTAGCCGAGCAGGGCGCCGACGATCACGAGGCCGACGGTGGTGAGGACGATGTTGCGACGCCGGACCTTCGGGTCGAGCGCCTTATGGGCGGCCTCGGTGACCTTCCGCTTGGTCCAGCGCAGCACGAGCTGGGCCCAGACGAACTCGGTCGCCCATACGGCCATACCGGCGAAGATGATCACCCAGCCGGGACCGGGCAGCGGGAGCAGGACGATGCCGCCGCCGACAATGGCGAGGCCGATGACGAAGACCCCGACCTGCCAGCTCACGTGGAGCGCCCGGGACCGCCGGATGAAGAGCGGTGCCCGGGAGCCCAGCGGGCGTTCGGAACCGCCCGGTCCCGGCACGTCGCCCTCGGTGCCGCCGTTGCCGACGTCACCGTCGGCGGGATCCGTGGCCACGGCCGTCCTTCGCTCGTCACTCTCCGCAGTCATGTTCTCCAACGTACCCGACCTCGCTCCCTCACCGGAATGGCTCGCCGGGGAGGAAAAGAACTCGGCCGGACGAGGTACCGGAACCCTCACAAACCCGTCAGAGGGGTTTACAACGTCCCCGCAGGTGGCATGTCGATTTCGCCGACGTGCGAATCCCCGAGCGCACACTGAGCGAAAGGCCCTGGCGCTTATGAACACCACGGTCAGCTGCGAGCTGCACCTGCGCCTCGTTGTGTCGAGCGAATCGTCACTGCCCGTGCCCGCGGGCTTGCGGTACGACACGGCCGATCCCTACGCCGTGCACGCCACTTTCCACACCGGTGCCGAGGAGACGGTCGAATGGGTCTTCGCCCGCGACCTGCTCGCCGAAGGGCTGCACCGGCCCACCGGTACCGGCGACGTCCGGGTCTGGCCGTCCCGCAGTCACGGTCAGGGCGTCGTCTGCATCGCCCTCAGCTCTCCCGAGGGGGAGGCGCTGCTGGAGGCCCCGGCACGCGCCCTGGAGTCGTTCCTCAAGCGGACCGACGCCGCGGTGCCGCCCGGTACCGAGCATCGACACTTCGATCTGGACACCGAGCTCTCGCACATCCTCGCCGAGAGCTGAGTCCGCCGACCGTCCGCTGCCGTACGCATCTCGGGGGTACGGCGCGGACCCGACCCGCCGAAGCCGCCGCCGCGGAGCCGTGCCGCTCCACGACGGCGGCTCTCGCGCTACAGTCACCGGAACGCCCGCCCCACAAGGCCAGGGAGAGAGCGATTCCGTGCTGATCAACCATGACACCAGGTGCGCGCTCGACTGCGTGGTGGACCTGATCAACACCACGCCGGAGAGCGACGGCCGGGAGGGTCTCCCCGATCTCACGGCGCTGCAGGCCTTCGTGGAGCGCAACGAGATCAGCGAAGTGAACACGCTCGACGAGCAGGACCTGCTGGCCGTCCGCAGGATACGCGGCCTCTTCGCGCAGACGTTCACCGCCCCGAGCACGCCGGCGGCGGCCGCGGTGGTCAACGCGCTGGTCGCCGAGGCGGGCACCACTCCCCGTCTGACGGACCACGACGGCTACGACTGGCACGTGCACTACTTCGCGCCCGGGGCGTCGCTGGCGCACCATCTCGCCGCGGACTGCGGCATGGCCCTGGCGTTCATCCTCGTGGCCGGCGAGCGCGAGCGGCTGCGCCACTGCGACGCACCCGACTGCCGCCGCGCCTTCGTGGACCTGTCCCGCAACCGCTCCCGCCGCTACTGCGACAGCCGCACCTGCGGCAACCGGCTGCATGTGGCGGCCTACCGGGCGCGGCGCCGCGAGGCGGTGGCGGTCCCGGCTCAGAACGGCCAGAGGTCGTAGAGCCCGCCGAGGCCGAGCAGGCCGCCGATGACGGTCAGGAACAGCATCAGCGGCGGCTGGGAGAGCGCGAAGAGGCAACCGCGCGGCTCGTCGTTTTCGAGTTCCATGGCCTTACAAGGTCGTGGGACGTTCGGCAGGGGCACGAACTCGCACAACCGTACGCCCCGGGGCACGCCAACTAACGCCCTGGGGGCGGTAGTTGGGGTTTGCACCACCGCGATGATGGCGCAGTGCCGACGGCCCCCGCGACCAACACGCCGCTCAGATGCCCCGGCGCTTGAGGATCTCCTCGATCTCACCGAATTCGGCCAGGTCGGGATCGGTTCTGATCTTCTCCTTGGCCTTCTTGGACTCCGGCCGTACTTCCGGCCGCCGACCCGCGCCGAGCGCCGGAGCACTCGCGCCGGGCACGGCCGCGGGCGTCCCTCGCCGCTCGGGCGCGACTCCGCGCCGTCCGGCGATCCGGCCCACCGCGTAGAGCACGACGGCCAGCGCGAGGACGCCGAACCCCGCCCACACCGAGGGCTTGAAGACCAGGCCGGCCGTCCAGTCACCGACGGCGGCGACCACCTTGCCGCCCAGGGTGGCCAGGCCCGTCATCCAGAACCCGACGGGCAGCAGCGCCACCGCGGCGATGCGCACCGCCCGGGAGAACCTGCGGCGGTACGCGGTGAGCACCGCGATGGCGAGGCCCGCCGCGGACAGCGCCACACACACGGTCGAGGTCAGCATGCGCAGCTCCTCCGAAGGGGACTTATGCCTCCATCGTGCACCTGTACGGCCCTGCCGGGCCATGGTCCGCGGGCAACGTCAGGGTGATCTCCGGGACGCCTCCTCCCCCGGTGGGAGACTGGCCCCATGAACCAAGCGACCCCCGGCACCGCTTTCCTGGAGTTCTGGTGCGAACTCCAGTGCCCCGACTGCGCCGCCGCCCTGACCGACCTCCGCACGCTGCGGGAGACCTACGGCGACGCCCTGGAGATCCAGCTCCGCCACTTCCCGCTGGAGAAGCACAAGCACTCCTACGCCGCCGCCCAGGCCGCCGAGGAGGCGTTCACGCAGGGCCGCGGATGGGAGTACGCCGAAGCCGTCCTCGCGCGCACGGAGGAGCTCGGCAGCCGGGGCGAGCCGCTGCTCGTGGACATCGCGGCGGAGCTGGGGCTGGACGCGGAGGAGTTCGACACCGCGCTCGTCGACGGTCGCCACCTGCTGATCGTCGACGCGGACCAGGCGGAGGGCAAGGCGATCGGCGTGACCGGGACCCCCACCTACGTCATCGGCGGGGAGCGGTTCGACGGCGGGAAGAGCCAGGAGGGGCTGCGCGAACGCGTCGAGGCGGTGGCCGACCGGCTGCTCGGGCGGTAGGGGCGCGGCCGCCGCTGTCAGAGCAGCGGTTTGGCGAAGTGGACCTGCGTGGTGCGGTAGCCCAGCGACTCGTACAGCCGCAGCGCGGGATCGTTGCCGGCGAAGACGTTGAGGCCGAGCCAGTGCAGCCCGTCGGCGACGCAGGCGCCCTCGGCGGCGAGCATCAGGGTGCGCCCGTGGCCGCGGCCGCGGTGGGCCTCGGCCACATGGACGTCGTAGACGTAGCCGGCCGGCTCGCCGTCGTCCGTGGCCCGGCGGCCCACCCACAGGTCGCCGACGTCCTCGCCGCCGACGCGGAGGACCCGCAGCACGATGCCGGGGGTCGCCAGGCCCTCCGGCAGCGCGGAGCGGTGGTCGGCCTCGGCCTTGGCGCGGGCCTGCGCCTCGGGGACGCCGCGCAGGGTCCAGCTGCGCACATAGTCGTCCTGCATCCGGGCCAGCCACGCCGGGAAGTCCGCCTCGGTCATCGCCCGCGGCTCGCTGCCCTCCGGCAGCGCGGGCGGCGCGTCGGGGAGCGCCTTGAGCATGTTCCGGTTCCGCTCCGAGTACCCGAGGGTCCTGGCCAGCCGGAACGCGGCGGTCTCACCGGACCGGACGGTGACCTCGATCCGGCGGCAGCCCCAGTCCCGCAGCACCTCCTCGGCGGCGAGGGCGGCGACCGTGCCGCGGCCCCGGCGCTGCTGGCCGTGCTCGATCCGCAGGGCCACGATGCGACCGGTCTCCGGGCCGAACCGGGCGTCCGTGCACAGCGTCGTCTCCCCCACGGGGCGGCCGTTGACGCAGATGTGGTAGCGGCGGGCGCGGACGCCGCCGCGCCACGTCTGTTCGGGCTCCGCGGGTCGCAGCGTGGTCGTCATGGTCAGGAGTTCTACTCGGTCGGCGCCCGCACGTCACGGGTTGACGTTCTCGGCCGCGCGCTCGGCGAAGACGCGCATCGCCTTGGCGGTCACCGGGCCCGGAGTTCCGGGCAGTTCACGGGCGTCGGTGCGGTGGACGGCCTGCACGTCGCGCAGGGTCGAGGTCAGGAAGATCTCGTCGGCCTGCTCGAGCACGTCCAGCGGCAGGTCCGCCTCCTCGGCCCCGGCCCAGTCCGCCACCAGCTCGCGGGTGATGCCGGCCAGGCAGCCGGAGGCCAGCGGCGGGGTGAGCAGCTTGCCGCCCACGACGACGAAGACGTTGGAGCCGGTGCCCTCGCAGAGCGCCCCCTGAGTGTTGGCGAACAGGGCCTCCGAGGCGCCCTCGCGGTGGGCGCGGGCCAGGGCGACGACGTTCTCGCCGTAGGACGTGGTCTTCAGCCCGGCCAGGGCGCCCTTCTCGTTGCGCGTCCAGGGCACCGTGATGACGGCCGTGCTGTCCGGGCGCGGGTTCGCCGAGCCGAGGGCGACCACGAGGGTCGGGCCGGCGGTGCCGCGTTCGGAGCCCAGCGGCGAAGTGCCGCCGGTGTAGGTGATCCGCAGCCGGCCCAGCGGCACCGGGTCGGCGGCCAGGACCGCCTCGCACGCGTGCCGCACCGCGTCGAGGTCGGGCTCGGGCAGGCCCAGGCCCGCCGCCGAGCGGGCCAGGCGCCGCAGGTGCCGGTCCATGGCGAAGGCCGTGCCCCGCGAGGCCTTGAGCGTCTCGAAAACGCCGTCGCCCACGGTCATTCCGTGGTCCATCACGGACACCAGGGCATCGTCGGCCTCGCGCAGCGCGCCGTTGACCCAGATCGTCGTGCTCACCGTGTCACTCCGCCTCGTCGTCGCAGTCGTACACACCCGACGCTACCGCCAGCAGCCGGGACGCCTTCAGCTCGGTCTCGTCCCACTCGCGCCCGGGGTCCGAGCCCCAGGTGATGCCGGCGCCGGTGCCGAAGCGCAACTGGGGCGGACCGGGCGCGGTGCGGTCGATCCAGAAGGTCCGGATGCCGACCGCGAGGGCGCCGGTGCGGCGGTCGGCGTCGACCCAGCCGATGCCGCCGCAGTAGGGGCCGCGGGGGGCCGTCTCCAGCTCCTCGATGATGCGCAGGGCGCTGGACTTGGGGGCACCGGTGACGGAACCGGGCGGGAAGGCGGCGGCCAGCAGGTCGGGCCAGCCGGCTCCCTCGCGCAGCTCGCCGCGGACGGTGGAGACCAGATGGACCAGGCCGGGGTGCTTCTCCACGACGCACAGGTCGGGGACCGTGACCGTGCCGGTGGCGCAGACCCGTCCGAGGTCGTTGCGGACCAGGTCCACGATCATGACGTTCTCGGCGTGGTCCTTGGGCAGCAGGTCGGCCTCGGTGCGGCCGGTGCCCTTGATCGGCCCGGACTCGATCACGCCGCCGCGGCGGCGCAGGAACAGCTCCGGGGAGGCGGTGGCGATCTCCACGCCGTGCCCGGGCAGCCGGACGGTGCCCCCGTACGGTGCCGGGTTGCCGAGCGCGAGGGCGGCGCCGAGGGCGTCGATGTCGGCGTCCGGGTCGGGCAGCGGCGCGGACAGCACGCGGCAGAGGTTGGCCTGGTAGACGTCGCCGGCCGCGATGTACTCCCGCACGCGGCGCACTCCGGCGGTGTAGGCGGCGCGGTCCAGGGAGGACGTCCAGGCGCCGGCGGCCGGGCCGTGCCAGCGCGCGGCGGCGCGCCGGGGGGCCGGTCCGGGATCGGGAACGACCGTGCCGAAGCGCGCGCAGACCGTTCCGCCCTCGAAGCCGGCGACGACCGCCCAGAAGCCGGAGGAGTCCAGTGCGGCGGGGTCGCTGGTGACATCCCGCAGGTCGGAGGCGAGAAAGCCGCCGATTCTGGCGAGGGGGGCGAGGTCGGGCACGGGGCTTCCCAGGTCGGTCCGTCAGGGTGAATGCGAGTGTAAGTCGGCACCGGCGGGCCAGATGCGCTGGTCACCGACCCGGCACGCTGCGAAAACGCGTTTTGGAGGCGGGGCGGTCTTCCGCTAGAGTTCAACTCGTCGCCGGGACGCGGAAGCGCCCCGGCCGAGGTCCCGCCCGGGTGCGAGCTCCGGGGGAGACGCTGCGGACGTGGCTCAGTTGGTAGAGCATCACCTTGCCAAGGTGAGGGTCGCGAGTTCGAATCTCGTCGTCCGCTCGAAGTGGGGGTTCCGGCCCCCGCGCTGGTGGAGTGGCCGAGAGGCGAGGCAACGGCCTGCAAAGCCGTCTACACGGGTTCAAATCCCGTCTCCACCTCTTCGGACGATTAGCTCAGCGGGAGAGCGCTTCCCTGACACGGAAGAGGTCACTGGTTCAATCCCAGTATCGTCCACTGGGGCTTCGGCCCCCGAGGGTCTTCCCTCACGCGCGATTAGCTCAGCGGGAGAGCGCTTCCCTGACACGGAAGAGGTCACTGGTTCAATCCCAGTATCGCGCACGCGGTATCAGAGGTACCCGTGGTTCCCGAGGACGATTAGCTCAGCGGGAGAGCGCTTCCCTGACACGGAAGAGGTCACTGGTTCAATCCCAGTATCGTCCACCACCCCAGAGGGCCGGAGCGTTTGCTCCGGCCCTCTGTCGTCTCAGGACGAGAAGAGCATGTGCGCCCAGCTGCTGTGCTTGTGGTGGCCGCCGTGGTGGCCCCCGTGGTGACCGCCGTGCTGCGGCGCGCCCCAGGCCGGAGCGGCGTGCTGCTGCGGGTAGGCCTGCGGGTAACCGGGCGGCGGAGCGGGCTGGGTGAACTGCGACTCCACCCGGGTCAGGGCCTCCAGCTCCCCGTAGTCCAGGAAGATTCCCCGGCAGTTGACGCACTGCTCGATCTGGACGCCACTGCGGTTGAACGTCTGCATTTGGCCATGACACTTGGGACAGAGCATCGTCGGCTCATCTCCTCGCTCGCACCGGCCGGGGGTTCTCCCCCGGCGTTGAACTGAACTTTACTTCCGCGATTCGGCGGCATGTGTCGAGGACGGCTTGTTCCGTTCCGTCCAGCGCGCGGCCCTCCCGAGCGGCCTTGGCGACGGCTATGGCGGCCGTCTGCACCGCCAACGCCCGTGCCGCCACGTCCAGATGCGGCCACGGATCGCCGTCGGCGGGAACGGCGGGGCCGCCGGCGGCGCGGTACGCGCCGAGGAAACGGCCCCAGTCGGCGGGGTCCAGCAGCCCGGCCGCGAACCACATCGCGGGCCGGGCCAGGTCCCAGGCGGGCCGGCCGAGCCCGAGATCGTCCACGTCGATCAGCCGCCACGGGCCCAGCGGCGCGGGGTGGCGCACCAGTTGGCCCAGGTGGAGGTCGCCGTGGCACAGCGCGGCGCCTTCGCGCGGCTGCGGTGCCTCGTCACGGGCCCAGGCGGGCAGCCCCCGCCAGGCCGCCAGGACGGCCGGCTCCGGCGCGCCCGCCGCCAGCATCCGGGCCACCCCCCGGGCCGCCTTGGCGGGCCCGCGCATGGGCGGCAGCGGGCCGGGCAGCGCGCCGACCGGGACCGAGTGCAGCCGGGCGAGCAGCGTGCCCGCGTCCTGCCAGGGCGCGACGTCCGTCTCGTCGGGGTCGACGGGGCGGCCGTAGGGCCACAGCGTCACCGTGCGGCCCTGTACGGGCGCGCTCAGGGCCCCGTCACGGCCGGGCAGCGCCGCCGGGGGCAGCAGGATGCCGTCGAGCAGCGGATGCGCGGCCACGCGCAGCCGTACGGAGAGCGCGTCGGGGTCGGTGTCGCCCGCGTGGGCCTTGGCGACCAGGTCGCCGCTGCGCACGACCGTGGACTCGGCGCGCTCGGCCAGCACGGCGGGCTCCGGCGGACGCGCCGGGCCGGGAATCCCCGAGGCCGCTGCCGCGACCGCCCCCAAGGCGCGCGTCAGCGGCGGTGCACTGCTGGTCAACGACTCCCCCACTGCTGGTTTCACCGGCCCACTGTGCGGCAGCGCGCCGCGCGGTGGCAATGCCGGAAGAACCTGAAGAACCTGAAGAAGATGCCCGGGTACCGCCACAGGTACCCGGGCACTCATGCCGTCCGCCGGACCCCCGTCCCCACGGGGTTACTTCACCGGCTGTCGCTGGTCCGGACCGCTCTTCCGGACCCTCGGAGCGATCTGTCAGCGCCCCATCAGACCGGCTACGGACGACGCCTGTGTGACGACCGCGTCCCAGCCCCCGAAGACCACCGCGAGCAGCACCGCCAGCGGCAGGGCCATGGCCACCGCCACCAGAGGGTGCCGGGTGCCGGACGGACGTATGCCGAAGGCGGCGATCCTGCTGCCGCGCCCCGGCCGCACCGGGCGGCTCACCGTGTTCGCCATGGCCCTCTCCTGGGTCCCGTGGTCGTGCATCCTTGTGGTGATGTTCAGGGCGGCGGGCGTTTGACCTCGGGGGACGAGTGCTCCGCCCGCCGCTTGACCTCAACACTAGGCGGGCGTCCCGGGGCGGGTCGTCATGCCTTCGTACCCCTTCTCCGGCCTCCCCCAGGATGACTCCGCGTCGCCTGGCGTACTCCCGTGGGTGGAGGTGACGGCCGGTTGCCCCGGGACATCCCCGAGGGGATGTCCCGGGGACGGGCGCGGCGGGGCGGTCAGTCCCCGTCGCCCTCCTCGGTGTCGTCCCTGGGTACGGGCTGCTCCACCAGCGCGAGGACCCGCGTCGCCATGAAGCGCGCGGTCCGCACGACCGAGCCGGACCGGGTGACTTCGCTCACTTCCACCACCCCTCGGCGCACTGCCGTCTCGACCCTGCGACCTGCCCTGGTGGCCACCACTTCGTACGTCCTGGTCGTGTCCCCCGCGTCCACGACGATCTCCACACGATCACCTTTCATGGCGTCAATCCCCCTTGCCCGATGGATTGTTGACGGCATGAAGAAAATCCGGCCCCGGATCGGCCGGACCGTTCCCCACTCTTCAAGGATCCCACCCGGCACTGACAATCCCCCGTCCGGCGCGGGCGCGGCCTCGCGGCGCGACGCTCTGTCAGTCCGTAAGCTGTCGACGTCAGACTGGCCGGGCAGGCAGCGGGGATGGACGACATGACGATGATGCGGCTCCGGCGCGAGGACCCGCGTGTCGTCGGCTCGTTCCGGCTGCACCGGAGACTCGGCGCGGGCGGCATGGGGGTGGTGTACCTGGGCGCCGACAAGCGCGGCCAGCGCGTCGCGCTCAAGGTGATCCGCCCCGAGCTCGCCGAGGACCAGGAGTTCCGCTCCCGCTTCGCCCGCGAGGTCTCCGCCGCCCGGCGCATCCGCGGCGGCTGCACGGCGCGGCTGGTGGCCGCGGACCTGGAGGCCGAACGCCCCTGGTTCGCCACGCAGTACGTGCCCGGCCCCTCCCTCCACGACAAGGTCGCCCGCGACGGCATCCTGCCGGCCGCCGAGGTCGCCTCGATCGGCGCGGCCCTGGCCGAGGGCCTGGTCGCCGTGCACGAGGCCGGGGTCGTCCACCGCGACCTGAAGCCCTCCAACATCCTGCTGTCGCCCAAGGGTCCGCGCATCATCGACTTCGGCATCGCCTGGTCGACCGGCGCAAGCACGCTCACCCACGTGGGCACGGCGGTCGGCTCCCCGGGCTTCCTCGCCCCGGAGCAGGTCCGCGGGGCCGCCGTCACCCCCGCGACGGACGTCTTCGCCTTCGGCGCGACGCTGGCCTACGCCGCCACGGGCGACTCGCCCTTCGGGCAGGGCAGTTCGGAGGTCATGCTCTACCGCGTCGTCCACGAGGAGCCGGACCTCGCGGGCGTCCCGGACTCGCTCGCCCCCCTGGTCCACGCCTGCCTGACGAAGGATCCGGAGGCACGGCCCAGCACGGTGCGGCTCTCCGAGCGGCTCGCCGAGATCGCCGCCCGCGAGGCCCGCGGGCACGGTCCGGGCCGGCGGGACATCGTGCCCAAGGCGGCGGGCCCCCGCCCCGAGCGGCCCACGGGCCCGCGGGCGCAGGCGTACGCCGACCAGCAGACGGAGCGGCGCACGGCCCCGGGGACGCCCGCCCCCGGTCCGCGGACCCCTGCCCGCACGCCCGCCCGGACCCCTTCCGGCCGCACCCCGGCGAACCGCCGTCCCGGCGGCCCGGACCGGCGACTGCTGCGGCAGCGGCTCGTCGTGTTCGTGACGGTCACGCTGCTCGTGGCGCTCGGGATCGCCGCCGCGCAGGGCTGTCAGGGCCCCTCACGCGGCCTGCGGTCCCCTTCCGGGGTTGCGGCCCACGCGTAGCGCTGCGCTTCGCTGATCCGGGTTTTTTCCCCGCCCTCCCGCCCGTGTGCCCTGTGAAGTCAGGTACCCCGACGCGCCTTGTGTGGGGGCCGGGTGCGGGCCCTCCGGGGCTGCCATTCTGGACAGCACATTTAGGTGCCTCAGGTACTCGCATTGATCGCTCCGGGTTGTGCACCCAAATATGCTCCAGTGTCCAGAACGCCACCCCTACGACCCCGCCCCCTCCGTGAGCTCTCGCGCCTGATCCCCGGTGGGTGGGTATGGACGGCACCGTGCTCGGGCACCCGTTGGCGCCGCGCCAACGACCTGCTCCGCCGTCACCGCCCACAGACACCCCACCGGCCGTCAGTCGCCCCAACGGCCCCGGGAGGGGGTGCGCCGGGGTCCGCCCGCTGGGGGCACCTCCCAGCGGTAGCTGGGGGAGGGACGAGCGGAGACTGCGTGGTCGATGCCGAACGATGTGGGGGCACACCGCGAGCGCCGTGGGGGTCCCCCCGGCCGAAGGTTGGGGGAGGACTCCGGAGCGGCGCCGACCCCACAACGCACGCAGCGCAGGGCCCGCACTCACCGTGCCGGGCACACGGGAGGGAGGGTGGGGAAAAGGAGCCCCAGGGGGTGACGCCAGAGGCCCCGGTGGGTTACTTTCCAAGCGCTTGCTTAGTGAACCGCGACCGCGGAGGTACGCACCGCATGACGCTCACCCCCGAGGAGCTGCGCGAACGCGTGCGCACGCTGCTCGCCTCGTACGATCCCGCGGCGACCGACCGCCCGGACTTCCTGCGGGCCCGGTTCGACGCCGGGCTGGCGTGGGTGCACTACCCGGAGGGCCTCGGCGGGCTCGGCGCGCCCCGTGCGCTGCAGGCCGTGGTGGACGCGGAGCTGACCGCCGCCGGGGCGCCGGACAACGAGCCCCGCCGCATCGGCATCGGCCTGGGAATGGCGGCCCCGACCGTCCTCCGCTACGGCACCGAGGAGCAGAAGTCCCGCTTCCTGCGCCCGCTGTGGACCGGCGAGGAGGTCTGGTGCCAGCTGTTCAGCGAGCCGGGCGCCGGGTCCGACCTCGCGGGCCTGCGCACCCGGGCGGTCAGGGACGGCGACGACTGGATCGTGTCCGGCCAGAAGGTGTGGACGTCCAACGCCCACAACGCGCGCTGGGCGATCCTGATCGCCCGCACCGACCCGGACCTCCCTAAGCACCAGGGCATCACGTACTTCGTGTGCGACATGAGCGACCCCGGGGTGGAGGTGCGGCCGCTGCGCCAGATCACGGGCGAGGCGGAGTTCAACGAGGTCTTCCTCACCGGCGTCCGGATCCCGGACGCGCACCGCCTCGGTGCCGTCGGCGACGGCTGGCGGGTGGCGCAGACGACGCTGATGAACGAGCGGGTCGCGATCGGCGGCACGGCGCTGCCCCGCGAGGGCGGCATGATCGGCACGGTCGCCACGACGTGGCGGGAGCGGCCGGAGCTGCGCACGCCGGACCTGCACGACCGCCTGCTGCGGCTCTGGGTGGACGCCGAGGTCACCCGCCTCACCGGCGAACGGCTGCGCCAGCAGCTCGCGGTGGGCGCGCCCGGCCCCGAGGGCTCGGGCATGAAGCTGGCGTTCGCCGCGCTCAACCAGCGCGTCAGCGGGCTGGAGGTCGAGCTGCTGGGCGAGGACGGACTGCGCTACGGCGACTGGACGATGACCCGGCCGGAGATCGTCGACTTCTACGGCCGCGACGCCGGCTACCGCTACCTGCGGGCGAAGGGCAACTCGATCGAGGGCGGCACGTCCGAGATCCTGCGCAACATCATCTCCGAGCGGGTCCTCGGCCTGCCCTCCGAGCCCCGTACGGACAAGGACGTCCCGTGGAAGGACCTGCCGCGATGAGTTCCGATCTGCTGTACTCCGACGTCGAGGACGATCTGCGCTCGGCGGTGCGCGGGCTGCTCGCGGACCGGTGCGCGCCCGCGGACGTGCTGGCGCACGTCGCCGGCGGCGCGTCCCACGACGGGGCGCTGTGGCGCACGCTCGCGCGGGAAATGGGCCTCGCGGGGCTGCTGGTGCCGGAGAAGCTGGGCGGTCAGGGCGCCTCGGCCCGGGAGGCCGCGGTGGTGCTGGAGGAGCTGGGCGCCTTCGTCGCGCCGGTTCCGTTCCTGGGCAGTGCCGTGCTGGCGACGTCCGCCCTGCTCGCGGCGGGCACCGAGGACGCGGACGCGGTGGCGGCCCGGCTCGCCGAGGGCACGGAGCCGGCGGCGCTCGCCGTGCCCCTGCCCACCGCGCCGGACGCGGCCTTCCCCGCGACGGTGCGCGCGGACGCGGACGGAGTGCTGACCGGGCGCGTGACCAGCGTGGCGGACGGTTCCGCCGCCGGGCTGCTGCTCGTGCCCGCGCTGGGTCCCGGCGGCCCGGAGCTGTACGTGGTGCGGGCGGACGCCGAGGGAGTCGAGGCATCCGTTCCCGTACCGCTCGACCTGACCCGGCCCATCGCCGACATCACGTTCACCGGGACTGCGGGCCGTCGCGTCGCGGGTCCCGGGAGTGCCGCCGCGGCGCTGCGCGCCGCGCTGCTGACCGGCGCGGGGCTGCTGGCGTCGGAGCAACTGGGCGTCGCGCAGTGGTGCCTGGACGAGACGGTGCGGTATCTGAAGGAGCGGCACCAGTTCGGCCGCGCGGTCGGCTCGTTCCAGGCGCTCAAGCACCGGTTCGCGGACCTGTGGCTCGAACTCGTGCAGGCCCGTGCCGCCGCCCGCAACGCCGCCGACGCGCTCGCGCGCGGCGACCGGGAGGCGGCGGTGGCGGTCGCCGTGGCGCAGGCGTTCTGCGCGCCGGTGGCGGTGCGTGCCGCCGAGGAGTGCATCCAGCTGCACGCCGGCATCGGCATGACCTGGGAGCACCCCGCGCACCTGTATCTGAAGCGCGCCAAGGCCGACGAGATCGCGCTGGGTACGCCCGGCCGCCACCGGGCCGCCCTGGCGGCGCTGGTGGACCTTCCGCCGGCGAACTGAGTCACCGCACCGTGCGGCGGGCCGCCGCACGGTGCGGTGGCCGGGCCCTGCACCGGGGCGTAGCGTCACAAGGGAGAGCGGCGCCTGCACCGCGCTCCGGTTGGTCTGCGGCCCGGTGCGGCGGCACGACGCTGGAGGGCGGTTCCGGTATGAACCTCGCTTCTGACCTGGTGGACAGCGCCCGCGCCCACCCGGACCGCGCGGCACTGCGCGCCGGGTCCGACACCGTTGCGTACCGCGCCCTCGACGAGGGCAGTGCCGCGCTGGCACGGCGGCTGCGCGACCGGGGCGTCGCACCGGGCGACCGCGTCGCGATCATGCTGCCCAACACCCCGGAATTCGCCGTAGCGTACTTCGGCGCGCTCCGGGCCGGCGGCATCGTCGTCCCGATGAACCCGCTGCTCAAGTCCCCCGAGGTCGCCTACTACCTGGGCGACTCGGGCGCGCGGCTGCTCTTCGTGTGGCACGCCGTCGCCGGCGAGGCGCGGGCCGGTGCCCGGCAGGCCGGGGCCGAGATGGCCGTGGTCGAACCCGGCGGGTTCGACGGGCTGCTCGCGTCCGGCCCCTCCACCGGGGACATGACCGACCGGCACGCGGACGACACCGCGGTGATCCTCTACACCTCGGGCACGACCGGGCACCCGAAGGGCGCGGAGCTGACCCATGCCAACCTGACCCGCAACCGCGACGTGGCCGCCGAGCTGATCCGGCTCGGCCCCGACGACGTGGTCTTCGGGGGCCTGCCGCTGTTCCACGCGTTCGGGCAGACCTGCACGCTCAACGCCTCCGTCACCGCCGGGGCCTGCCTGACGCTGGTCCAGCACTTCCGCGCGGAGGCGGCCCTGGCCGTCCTCGCCGAGCACGGGGTGACCGTCCTGGCCGGAGTGCCGACGATCTTCCGCAGGCTGCTGCAGCCGCCCGGCAGGGAGAGCTACGACCTGTCCCGGCTGCGGCTGTGCATCTCCGGCGGTGCGTCGTTGCCGGGCCAGGTGCTGCGCGACTTCGAGGCCGCGTTCGGCTGCGCGGTGCTCGAGGGGTACGGCATGTCGGAGACCTCGCCCGTCGCCGCGTTCAACCCCCTCCAGGGCGCGCACAAGCCGGGTTCCGTCGGCATCCCGGCGCCGGGCGTCCGGATGCAGGTGGTCGACGGCAAGGGCGAGGAAGTGCCGTGCGGGGAGACCGGCGAGATCGTGATCAGCGGTCACAACGTGATGAAGGGCTACTGGCGGCGCCCCGAGGACACCGCGGCCGCCATCCGCGGCGGCCGGCTCCACACCGGCGACCTCGGCCGGGTCGACGAGGACGGCTACTTCTGGATCGTGGGGCGGCAGAAGGACGTCATCATCCGCGGCGGGAACAACGTGTACCCGCGGGAGATCGAGGCCGTGCTGTACACGCATCCGGCGGTCTCGGAAGCGGCGGTCGTGGGGCTGCCCGATACCGATCTCGGCGAGGAGGTCGGCGCGGCGGTCGTCCTCGCGCCGGGAGCCCACGCCACGGCCGGGGAACTGCAGGAGTACGTCAAGGGCCGGGTCGCCGCGTACAAGTACCCGCGAAGGATCTGGATGGTGGACTCGCTGCCGAAGGGGCCCACCGGAAAGGTCCTCAAACAGCAGATCGCCCCTCCGGCCGGGGCGGGCAGGCGGTAGGGCGACGGCGGCGGACGCGCATGGACACGACGGGGAGCGCTCCCGAGGCCGCGAAGCAACTCTCCCTGACCGCGGCGCACATGAGGCCGCGCCTGCCGGACGTCAGTCGCGGCATCCGGGACCACGTGGTCGCGGAACTGCCGCAACTCGGCTACGACGGGACCCTTCTGAGGCTCCTGCACGCCGCTGTCTCGGAGAGTGCCGCGACCCTGCTGGACGTCTTCGAGAACGGCATTCCGCCGGACACCGCCGGAGAACCCGCGGCGGCCCGGGAGTACGCGCGGCGGCTGGCGCAGCGCGACGTCCCGGTCACCGCGCTGATCAGGGCCTTCCGCATCATGCACGGGCGGTTCCTGCAGCGGTGTCTCGACGAGCTCCACCACCGGTCGCCGGACGAGGAGTTGTCCGCCGCGACGACCGCCCGCATGCTGGCGGTGAGCTTCGACTGGGTCGACCGCGTCACCGAGCGCGTCACCGAGGTCCACCGGCGGGAACGGGACCTCTGGCTGCTGAACGGGACCGCCGGGCTCGCCGCACGGGTCCGGGACGTCCTCGCGGAGGAGGACGCCGATCCCGGCCGGGCGGTGCCGGCCCTCGGCTACCCGCTGGCCCAGCACCACCTGGGGCTGGTGGCCTGGCTCCCCGCACCCGGCCGCGACGGTGCCGCGACGGCCCGGCTCGGCCGGTTCACCGCCGAACTCGCCCGGGGCCTGGGCTGCGCCGCCGGCCCGCTCTTCGTCCCCCAGGACGAAGTCCTCGCCTGGGCCTGGCTGCCGCTGGGCCCGCGCCGCCAGGTCCCCTGGGAGCGGCTGTCGGACCTGGTGGAGGACGCCGATCCCGCCGTGCGGGTCTGCGCCGGAGGTGTGGAGCAGGGCGTCGAGGGCTTCCGCCGCACCCACCGGCAGGCCCTGCGCGCGCAGGAACTCGCCACGACCGCACGGTCCGCCTGCCGGTTCACGGCCTACGACCGGGTCGCGCCGATCGCCTTGATGTGCGGGGACGTCGACGCCCTGGGCGCCTGGGTCAGGGGGGTCCTGGGGCCGCTCGCCGCCGACGACGAGCACGCCTCGCGGCTGCGGGAGACACTGCGCGTCTTCCTGGCCACCGGTTGCAGTCACACTGCCACCGCCGCACGCCAGATCCTGCACAAGAACACCGTGCAGTACCGGATCCGCAAGGCCGAGGAGGCCATGGGGCACACCGTCCAGGAAGGGCGCACCGATCTGGACGTCGCGCTGCTCGCCGTGGAGCACCTGGGCGCGGTGGTCCTCGGGGGAAGTCACGCGAGGTAGTCGTGGACGACCTCGGCGGGCGGCAGGGTGAGGTCGGTCAGGATGTGGCCGGCGGAGAGGACTTCGAGGACCGGGAGGTCCGCCACCGGCGCCAGGGCGTGCTGGAAGAGCTGCAGCCGGGCGGGACCGGTCCAGGAGCCCTTGACGGTGATGTCCGTGACCTGGAACCTGACCAGTTCGCAGATGCGCGGCCTGCCGGTGTAGCCGCGGAGGATCTTCAGCATGAAGGTGGGTCGGCAGACCTCGTCGCGTGCCCGGTCCGCGGCGAGCGGGGCGTGCTTGTAGCCCATGGTGGCCGTCGCCACCCGCAGCGAGCCGTAGTCGAGGGTGCCGACCAGGGTGTCGGAGTCGACGGTCAGCCGCGGGGCGCCGAGCTTCTTCGGGTAGGCGCTGAGTTCACGGCCGCTGGCGATGGCCGGGAGGCTGTCGACGTACATCGCGGAGACGTACTCGCCCCGTTCGCCCTCGTACTCCACGGAGAGCACCTGGCCGGACTCGGCGTAGTCCCCGAGGCCGGTGGTGTCGGGCATCCTCATGAACTCGAACCGCACCGTCGGGTCGGCGACCCGCAGGGGTGCGGGCACGAGCCGTTCCAGGGCCTCGGGGTCCGTGCGGTAGGTGATGTCGAGGTACTCCCGGTCGGTGAAGCGGTACGGGCCCGGCGGGTAGGCCGGGGCGTCCAAGGGGGTGGTGAGCTGCTGGGTCACGTCCTGGGTGCGCATGGTGGGGCCTTGCCTGGGAGGGATGGATGCGGTGCGGGCCGCGCCGTCCGCCGCCGTTTCAGTCGACCGCCGCCGCCTTGCGGAGGCCCGCGATCCCGGCGTCGTCGTAGCCGAGGTCGCGGAGCACGGAATCGGTGTGCTCGCCCAGATCGGGGGCCGGCCGGGGAGGCACCTTCGGTTCCTGGTCCAGCCGCACCGGGCTGTCGACCGTCAGGTGCTGCCCGCCGGCGCCGTCCTCGATCGGGACGAGGACCCGGTTGGCGAGCAGTTGGGGGTCGCGGGCGCACTCCTCGAAGGTCTGCACGACCCCGTACGTGAGGCCCGCGGCATCGAGCAGCGCGCGCCACTCCGCCAGGGGACGGGTCGCGAAGGTCCTGTCCAGCACGGCGGCGATCTCCGCGGCGTGGAGGCGGCGGCTCGGTGTGTCGGCGTAGTCGGGGTTGCGGGCCGCCTCGGGACGGCCGATGGCCCGGAGGAAGAGCGGGACCTGCTTGTCCTCGTTGGCGAAGGCCAGCAGCAGCCAGCGGTCGTCGGCCGTGCGGTACACATTGGCGAGCGCGTTCGGCGGGTCGGTGCGGTCGGACGGGCGGGGGCCCTTGGCGCCGACCAGCACGGCCTGCAGCCACATGCTCGCGGACCAGGCGCCCTCGGCGATCAGGGAGGCCGTGACGCGGGCGCCCTCGCCGGTCCTCTCCCGCCGGTACAGCGCGGTCATGATGCCGGCGAACAAGGTGATCGCCGTCGGGTGGTCGCCCGAGCCGAACGCGTTGATCACCGGCGGCGCCCCGCGAACGCGCGTCACGTCCATCAGGCCGGTGCGCGCCCAGAAGGCGGTCGCGTCGAAGCCGGGCAGGTGCGCGTCCGGGCCCTCCTCGCCGAAGCCGGTGACGTCGGCGTAGACCAGCCGGGGGTTGAGGGGGGCCAGGTCGTCGTAGTCCAGGCGCAGCCCGGCCCGGGTGCGCGGCGGGAAGTTGGTCACCAGCACGTCCGCCCAGACCGCCAACCGCTCGACCACGGGCCGGGCTTCGGGGGACTTCAGGTCGAGGGCGATGCTGCGCTTGTTGCGGTTGTCCAGCTGCCAGGGGTAGTTGACCCCCTCGGCGCGGGGGTTCGGCGGGAAGCGGCTGAGCGCGCGGTAGCTGTCGCCGACGTGCGGTGGTTCGACCTTGACGACGTCGGCGCCGAAGTCCCCGAGCACCGTGGCCGCGGCGGGACCGGCGATGAAGCTCGCGAGGTCGACGACGTGCAGTCCCTCCAGCAGGGGTGTGTGCGCCATGGCAGGTCCTTTCCCGGTACGGCTGCCGGGGCACCGGCTGTGCCGTGTGCTGCCCCTTCGAGGCTAGGAGCCGTGGCGGGAGCGGTCATTGGGCCGGGGACACCACGTTCGGCGGGACCTTGGTGCCCGCGGACCGACGGGGCTACGCCGCGGCCGGGGTGCCCGTGCCGTTCCAGGCCTTGATGACGGGGCGGCCGTGCTCGACGCCGAGCCGGCTGACGGTGCCGGTGTCCAGGGCGAACAGTGATCCCGCGGAGGCCGGCAGGCCGAGGCGGCGGGCGGTGAGGACGCGCAGGATGTGGCCGTGGGCCACGAGGAGCACATCGCCGGCGGCGGGGTCGCGCAGCATCGGCTCGACGCGGGCGAGCACCCGGTCGGCGCGGCGGCCCACGTCGCGGGGGCTCTCCCCCGGGTGGGCGGCGGGCCCGGGGGCCACTCCGTCGGACCACAGGTTCCATGCCGGGCGGGTGCGCTGGATCTCCGCGGTGGTGATGCCCTCGTAGCCGCCGTAGTCCCATTCGCGCAGGTCGGGATCGATCTCGGCGGCGGTCGCCCCGGCCAGTTCCGCCGTGCGCACGGCGCGGCGCAGCGGGCTGGTCAGCACGAGGCCGACGTCGTGGGCGGCGAGCAGGGGGGCGACGCGGGCGGCCTCCTCCTCGCCGTGGGCCGTGAGCGGGAGGTCGGTGTGGCTGGTGTGCTGCCGGGTCAGGGTCCACGCGGTCTCGCCGTGGCGGAGCAGGAGCAGATCGCCCATGGTCGTTCATCCACTTTCGGCGTCAGGAGGGTGCGGTGTGCGGGGTGGGTCGGGAGTGGGCCGACGGGCGGCGGCGCCGGCGTGGGAACGGCCGGCGCCACCGGGATCCGGCGGTGACTACTTGCCGCCGTCGGCGCTCTCGACGGCGTGGCCGCCGAACTGGTTGCGCAGTGCGGCGATCATCTTCATCTGGGGGGAGTCGTCCTGGCGCGAGGCGAAGCGCGCGAAGAGCGACGCGGTGATCGCGGGCAGCGGCACGGCGTGGTC
>NZ_JBIVLI010000011.1:287651-288621 GCF_044751205.1 Streptomyces sp. NPDC088732 | reverse complement strand
TTAAGGCTCCCAGTAGACGACTGGGTTGATAGGCCGGATGTGGAAGCCCAGTAATGGGTGGAGCTGACCGGTACTAATAAGCCGAGGGCTTGTCCTCAGATGCTCGCGTCCACTGTTTGGTTCCCGGGTTGCGAACGGTCGCACCGGTTGAACCAGTCACTTAACTGAAAAGTGTGCTTGTTCGCCTGACACCCGATGGTGTTTCGGTGGTCATAGCGTTAGGGAAACGCCCGGTCACATTTCGAACCCGGAAGCTAAGCCTTTCAGCGCCGATGGTACTGCAGGGGGGACCCTGTGGGAGAGTAGGACGCCGCCGAACAATCTTTGTGGACCCTCGGTCCTGGCCAAAGCGCTGGGACCGGGGGTCCTTTTGTTTTTCATGGCAGTGCGCAGTCCGCGGACGGTACGGGAGACTGGCACTACAGCAGTACAAACGACAGGAGTCACGTCGATGTCCAACACGCCCGAGGAAAGGCCGGATCGGCCGGAGCGGCGCACGCCGCGTCAGGGCGGCGACCGGGGTGGTTACCGCAGCGGTGGGCCCCGTCGCGAAGGCGACCGGGCCGGCGGCGGTTTCCGTCGCGACGACCGCCCCCGTTACGACCGGCCTCGTGAGGACCGGCCGCGTGACGATCGAGGTGGCTTCCGTCGCGACGACCGCCCGCGTGAGGACCGGCCGCGCGATGACCGCGGTGGGTTCCGTCGGGACGACCGGCCGCGTCAGGATCGCCCGCGTGACGATCGTGGGGGTTTCCGTCGCGACGACCGGCGTGACGAGCGTCCGCGCTTTGATCGTCCGCGTGAGGACCGTCCCCGTGATGAGCGCCCGCGTTACGACCGGCCTCGTGAGGACCGGCCGCGCGATGACCGTGGTGGGTTCCGTCGGGACGACCGGCGTGACGAGCGTCCCCGCTACGACCGTCCCCGTGAGGACCGGCCGCGTCAGGACCGGCCCAGTGACGACCGCGGT